>JAKADW010000260.1 GCA_021820165.1 Bacillota bacterium | reverse complement strand
CCGAGGGTAGCACCACCAAGAGCGCCATCACCGCCATGCCGAGGATCGTGGTGACCCAGTAACCGGGGCGCCGGGCACGCTCTATCCATTCCCGGCGGAATACTGCCATTATCTGAGGTCCCGTCAACCTTGTCCCTCCACCAGAGTTCTAAAGACCGTTTCAAGTCCACTTTCCGGAATAGCGGCAAGGAGGGTTTCGCCCCGGGCGTTGATGGCCTCAACGTACTCCGCCAAACGAGCGGCCTCCACCGTTTCGTAGCGTTCCGAGTGTTCGCCGGCAATACGCAACCGATACCGTGCGGGGCGTTTTGGCGGCGTGTATTCGGTGAAATGACCCTGAGACAGAATGTAGGTGCGGTCGGCGAGAAGTTCCAAGTCATCCAGTCGATGCGTGGAAAGAAGGATGGTTACGCCCTCCGCGCGCAGTTCCTTTAGGACTTCGAGCAACAGTTCCTGATTCAGCGCATCCAGACCGGAAAAGGGCTCATCCCAGAGCATCAGGTCGGGACGAGGGACCAGTGTCGCCGCTAACTGTACGAGGCGGCGGTAGAGCCCACGTTCTTCTGGTAAATAGCCTAAGCACCGGAATTGCCGGCTGATTTGTCCATGGTTCGGGGCAAGAATGTCGGCGATGAGCCGCATCGTAGTGGTTTTGCCCGTCCCGTTTAATCCCAGTAACCCGACCACTTCGGAGGGTTTGAGAAACAAGTCGGCGTTGCGCAAAATTTCCCGACGACCGTATTGAAATGTCACGCGAGAAAACTGAACAAGCATACCGCACCTCACGCGTTTGATGGTGTTACTCTACCCCTACCAAATATTTCGATCAATGATTAAGTCGCCATTCACGTCGATCAAAAAATAGCGTTTTGGCCGTCGCTCTGCCGAGGCTCTCTGTGCCACAATGAACCCAAAGGGGGGAGTGAAATGCGCGTGGTAGTAACGGGTGCCAGCGGGTATCTCGGCTCGGCTGTGGTGGAGGCGCTTTTACAATCGGGACATCAGGTTACGGGCATCGCCCGTCATCGGTCTCCCTCGGTGCCGGACAATATTCAATGGGCGCTCGGGGATATCCGCGAGATGGATCTGGCTCACCCGCTTCGCGGCGCCGATGCGGTGGTCCAGTTGGTGGGCATCATACGCGAATACCCCCATAAGGGGGTGACTTTCGAGACCATGCACGTGAAGGTCACTGAACGGGTCGTCACGGCTATGAAGACGCTCGGCGTCCCCCGCTTGGTGCACGTGTCTGCGTTGGGAACGCGACCGGGGGCCGAAGCCCGGTACCACCGAACGAAGTGGGAGGCTGAGCAACTTATTCAGGTGGCGGGACTTTCGTCGGTGATCCTACGCCCCTCATTGATTTTTGGGGGCCAGCCGCCCTTCTTTTTGATGCTTCGTGCTTTGGCGCGCCTTCCCGTCACTCCTGTGCCGGGTGATGGAAATACCTTGTTTCAGCCCGTATGGCGTAACGATGTGGCCCGAGCTGTGGTGGGAGCGATAGCGGAATCAGCGGCCCCGGAGACGCCGTTTGAGATGGGCGGACCCGACCGCTTCACCCTTAATCAGCTGTTTGACGCTATGGCCCGCGGTGACCAGCGGACTCGGGCATCGAAGCTCCACGTGCCTCTAGGGCTCGTGTCGTTGGTCTCTCAGTTGAGCGCTTTTCTCCCCGTGCCCATAACGCCGGACCAGTTGGCGATGCTCACCGAGGGCAACATCACCGATGATACCCGTTGGCATCGGTGGGTGCCGGAACCGGCGCGATTTGGATCATGGCAACCGGAATAGGACGCGCACCGTACTCGAGGACACGAAGCTGAAATGCGGGAAACTGGCGCGGTATTGAGCTTTGGCGTCCAGCCACGTGTCCTTATCGAGAAGTCCCTTGTCGATAAGTGCTGGCAGATGACGTTCGATCCGATCAATATCAAACTGGACGGTCAAATCGTTACGCTCCAGCGTTCCAGCATAGACGCTAGGGTTCACCGCCACGGACTCTAATGTCAAACCCAGGTCGACGCCTGCCTGGGCAAGTTTCCGGCCAACCTGCCGATCACCGCTGGGCCCGGTTTGGTGAGCCTGAAATGCTCTAAACGCCGATTGCCAAGCCTCTGGGGGGTCGGGATATTCGATGACTAGGCCATCATCGGTGTCTTCAATAGCTAAGAGGCCCTGGGGACGCACATGGGACGCTGCTTTTTGCATGAAGGTTCCTAGATCAGGCATGTGCTGTGCCACAAATCGGGCTACGGCCAAGTCGGCTATGGATTGTCCCTCGGACTCCATCAGGTTTTGATGACGGAATCGCACCTGGCCCTCGTGGTTCAAGAGCCGGTTGAGGCTCTGCGCCAGGTCTAGCGCTCCATTGTCGATATCGAGGCCAAGTACCTGAGATTGGGTGAGTACGGCGATCTCTTGGGCGATCACCCCGGGGCCGCACCCGAGGTCGATGATTTGCGAACCCGTTTTGACCGGCCAACTGCGAATCCATTGACGGCGAGACTCAGACGTTGCCCATGTTTGCAAGAGTAGCCATTGATACTCGGGGGAAGCGTTGGGCCAACTTTTGGCAAGCCACTGATCCAACCAGGTTAGTGATGATTCAGGTATGTTCTCCATATACTGTCATCATACCGACTTTGCGGGCATTCGGCGAGCCCTTATGATGCGTTTAATAGAGCGAATAATGCTACAATAGAGGGGAAGGATTTGCAGCGAGGGCGTGGTAACGAAGGAGGAGGTTATGCACAGTCAACTGAAGACCTACTATCTGCGTAAGTTCGTCAATCACGTGGTGGAATCCACTCTCACGAGCCCGAGCCTGGCGGAAATGCTCCGTCACCATCTGTGGGTGGACTGGACGCGCCAGCATTATCATCCCTACCTGGCGCTCTATAAAGTCTATGACGCGCGGGAGTCCTTCTTGGAGCTTTCAGTGACGGATGCACGGGGATATGAGGACGCTGTGTTTGAACGAGGCTTAGCCCTCTTGAAAATTGGCGTCAACGGGGCGTTGGCCACACCGGATGACGAACAATATGCGGAACGCACTTTCGAGGGTCGTCCGTTTCGGACCTGCCCGCGGTGCCAGACGCCTTTTGCCCGTTGGCTCGATTATTATGGACATATTAAGACGAGCCACTGGGACAGCGAAGCTATCTAGGAGCCGCCGGTGGCGGGCTCCTTTCCTTGTCTTGACACCCCTACCTGAAACCGCTAGAATGTTTATGTTTGGTTGTCGGAAGAGTGCCGACACGTTTATTTTGGGAGGGAATTTCACGCATGTCCACGTATATGGCTCGTCCTGCTGAGGTGACACGCAAGTGGTATGTGATTGATGCGGCGGGAGTGCCTTTGGGCCGAGTAGCCACGGCGGCGGCCATGCTTCTGCGTGGAAAACACAAGCCGATTTATACGCCGCATATTGATACCGGTGATTATGTAATCATCGTGAATGCGGATAAAGCCGTGTT
>JAKADW010000259.1 GCA_021820165.1 Bacillota bacterium | reverse complement strand
GAATCCGGCAACTGCTCGATAATAATCGTCACTTGAATTTCCATCGGCGAACCCTCCTAGGTGTATTATAGCCAAAAATCCGACTCTGGCGTCACCCAAATATAGGTATTGGCAAGGTGTTAGGATCGTTCATCGCCTGCTGCACTGGGATAGAAATTTATCGTGGCTATCGGGATAGGGTGCCGCCATACGCGAGCACGGCGGGGAGCGCCGACTACCCGAATCAGCGGCCGTTAACGCACGGCCGCATCATACATGGCATGGGGTGTCTCATTCGGCGCTAAATGATAGCGAAAGACGGCCAGATGGTCTGCACCGTCAAAACGCCAGTCTTCGGGGTACAACGCTTCATGCAGTTCCGTATACGGCCACTCAAGGCGCAGCACGCCCTGTGTCATGGGATCCCGCTGGGCAAATCGCGGCCATGATTCGGTCGACGTGGGGCGTTGTGAGGTGTCCAGACAAGATCGGGGTTTGGGTAGTAACGGAACGAAAAGTGCAATAGGCCTTATCGCCGGAGTGGGCGCGTTAACGACCGCAGTCGCCCCTGCGCCACCGATTCGGGCATGTGAAACGAGTATTGCCCCAACCTCATCTCTAAGGCCCCCTAAGACACGGTAAGGCAATAGAGGACCACGACTAGATGCGGAGCGCTGGGCATGATAGGCTGAAACGCCCAGGCCACAACCCTCTGGCCATGGCCCTTGATATCGTGCCCAGAGAGGCCCCGGGTCTAGTCGTGCGCGTATTGTCTAGAATTAGGGTGTTGAATCGGTCATGGCCTAAGGGCGATAACCGAACGGGGTCCGCTTCATCGATGGCGACACCTTCCTCACGCAAAGCATCGACCGCCACCCCCATGTATCGCGTGCTCCAGAGGACGATCGCATTCACAACCAGCCCCAAGGCACTCAATTGGTCCTCTTGCCCTTCCCGATACTTTTGATGAAGTTCGCCGCGCTTGCCATAAAAGATGTCCCGCGCAAACTATGCCGGGCTTCCCCGCGGTTGAGCTGCGTCAGAATCCGCCGCCGATAGCCCTCGTCAACCAGGTACGCCAAGAGATACCGGGTTTTATAGATCCGGCCCAGTTCCCCAATCGCGCGGCCTAATATCGTCGGTCGTCCGCGGCGCTGTAGCGTTTGGATGAGGGCCGTGGCGTTGACGGTGCCCCATTTTAACGATCCGCCACCCGCAGCATGTCCTCCCAGTGGCGCTGAATCAGGTCCGTCCGCATGCGGGCGCGCGCGAGATCATTCAGCACCCCATAATCGGCATCCGTCTGGATCCGCCAGAATCGCGCGTCCCCGAGATCGGCCGAACGCGGGCTAAATTGATAGACTAAGAGGCCAAACAGCCCAAAAATGAGGTCACTATAGCCCGCCGTGTCGGTCATGATTTCGTGCAGATGCAGACCGCTGGTTTGTTCGAGGAGGCCCTCCAGCACCACCAGCGAATCCCGCAGAGCGCCTGGAACGACTAAGACATGAAATCCACTGAATTGGTCACTCACGAAGTTGTAATAAGGCACGACAAACCGCATCCCATCCGCCGAGGCAACCTCCCCGGATCCCCACTGTTGGGCCAGCGGAAGCTGGCCGTGGTAGTCGACGAGGGTGGCGTTGGCGGCCGCCAACGTGTCCGCCCGGATATAGTTTTGGGCGACCCATGTCAGCCGGTCGCGGGCGAGCGCTGACACGTTCGGATTCACCACAGGAGCCAACCCGATGTTGCACGCTTACAGAGCAGTATGGCGCAGACGCTCAGCGCCAAGTCCTGAATGCGGTCGCCGCCCTCGCTGACATGCGTAAACGCCTCTGCAAACCCGGTCCATTGCTGCACTTCCAAGAGCAACTCAGGCAACGTGGGTTGGGGTAACCGATCGTTCACCTGTTGCCGTAGGGCGCGTAACGCGGCCGATTCTTCGAGACCGTCCAGGGAGGTGAGCACGACCCGCGGTCGGAGAACGCCAGATTCGAGCCGCACGGCCGGGTTTGCGTCCCAGTGGCTGGCGGTTTGGCGATAGGCGGTTCGAGGGCTTGTTCCAAGGGGGCCAGTGCCTCGGTGGGCTCAGCGGACCAGCTTAAGGTCCGCAGGACATGCGGTTTCGCCGCGTCCCAGGCGGGCCCTTGCAGTAGTTGGGCGCAGGGGTCTCCCTCCGTAGCGGGGACTGCCCGGGTGATACAGGTCATGACGCCGGAGGGCCTCCCAGGCCGAGTAGACGGCCCATACGGTATAGGCGGCGGGGAGTGTATCGTATGCTTGTCTCATTAATTATAGCGCTAGGAGGGTCCAAAAACCATGATTTACGGCTATGCGCGCGTCAGTTCGACCACTCAAAGTTTGGAGACCCAGGTTCACCAGCTCACTGCCTACGGGTGTGACCCCATCTATCAGGAAAAGATCTCGGGACGTTCCCTGCGCCATCGGGACCAATTCGCGGCCCTCCTTAATCGTCTCAAGGACGGTGACGTGCTGGTGGTCACCAAATTGGATTGATTTGCTCGGAGCACGCAGGATGCGCTGAATACCGTCGCGACCCTCGCGGAGAAAGGAGTGGCTTTGGTCGTGCTCAACATGGGCGGGGATGTGGTCGACACGGCCACCGCCATCGGCAAGCTCTTGATGACGGTGTTGGCCGGCATTGCGGAATTTGAGGCCGATCTCATTCGAGAGCGTCAGCGGGAGGCATTGCCGCTGCCAAAGCCCGTGGGGCCTACCAGGGACGGCCGCGCACGTATACTCGGCATCATAACGGGGCGACCCATGCCCTCGAACTGTTCGGAGCGCGGGACACCAATCATCTGACCGTCAACGATATTTGCGCCATGACGCAGGTGAGCCGAGCCACCTTGTATCGTTTGGCACGCCAGGCCGAGCGTCCCGAATAGGGCGTCTGAACTCGCGCGGGCCCAAAGAAGAGGGCGGAACTGCGGCCTTCAGCCCGCCTCCTCATGGAACGAACGCGCCCATATGTTCAAGAGGTCCGTTGACTCTTCACTCTGTTTTCTATAAATTGAGGGCATCGGGGGTTTGTGATGATCTCTAAGATCGCGCAGAGCCTGATAGAGAGATTTAAAAACGGATTTTGGGATGGATCGAACAGGTTAGTCATTGGAAGTTGCAATCGGATTGGGAGCGCACTCCCGCGTAACGTCATCCGTTCCATGTCTTCGTTAGGCCACGCCAATTCACGAATTCTGTATCTGGCAAGTTAAGCCAAGGCAGGACGGATCGTATTTGCCGTGTTTATATTGTTTAGAGTGACATTCTTAGACGCAGACGGAAGGCGGGTTCTCACTTCTCATGCGTCACCCAAATCTTGTACAATGGTCGCCCGTTAACGGTATCGATGGCCGTAGGCACGTTCGCCATGCAGACGACGGTTCCCAGATCCTGGTCGTGATTCACCGATTTGCGGCGAGTTCGTCGGAGTGGATCGAGGTACCAACACCTGAGGGTGAGCATTATGAGATTGCCGACGTTTT
>JAKADW010000258.1 GCA_021820165.1 Bacillota bacterium | reverse complement strand
TCATCACGTGTGCCGGGTTGAGTCGGATCTTCAAAACCTGGCCCGAGTACCCGTTACCGATTAAGCGGACGGGTTCATAAGCGTATTAACGCTTGGGAATTGCCGGGCCCGATACCTCAAGCACCATGTGACGCCTAATTGGCCACCCTTCACGCGTTTCGTCATCCGATCCTCCCGAAAATAGGTCGCACCATAAGCCGTGTCACCGACCGGCAGGTCACTACCTGGTCCATGCAGTGAGCTAATGAGAGGCTCTGCGCCTCCGACTCGAGTACGGGTCGAGGCTCGCCGAATCGAACATTCTGGTAAATTAGAAAATACTAGCAGGATCTCGACCATGCCATAGCGAAATGAATCTGAAGACAGGGTTAGGAGTGTGCGTTATGGACAGCGGTGTGTCATTTCCATGAGAGAGGAGAGAAACATAGGGTGAACAACCAGCGGATGGAGGTCACGATAGAGGTCAATGGACGCACCGTAAGTCGGGACATAGAGCCCCGAGTGCTCCTGGTGCATTTTCTACGAGACGAATTAGGCTTAACCGGGACCCACGTCGGATGTGACACGTCTCAATGTGGTTCTTGTACGGTGCTTATTGACGGAGAAGCGGTAAAGTCTTGCACGGTGTTGGCCGTGCAATCGATGGGTCAATCGGTCACCACGGTTGAAGGACTGGCAGTTAACGCATTACATCCGATTCAGCAAGCCTTCAAAGAAAAACACGGATTACAGTGTGGGTTCTGCACGCCCGGCGTCATGATGACTGCGGTAGAACTCCTACAACATAACCCGAATCCGACCGAAGCCGAGATTCGGGAAGGGCTAGATGGGGTGCTCTGTCGCTGCACCGGCTACGAGACCATCGTGCGCTCGATTCATTATGCCGCCAGCTTGATGGTTGAAAAGGAGTCCGAGCGTAAAGAAGAAGTAGTCTAAGGAGAGGAGGACAAATCAATGGTGGATGTCTTAGGGCAACCGGTAAAACGGCATGAGGATGATCGCCTGGTGCAAGGTCGGGGCCAATACACGGATGACATTCGTCTGCCCGGTATGGTGTATGCCCATATGGTGCGAAGTCCCCACGCGCATGCCAAAATTAAGGACGTGGATAAAAGCGCTGCTTTAGCCTTGCCAGGAGTATTGGCGGTCTTTTCGGGAGCCGATTTGAAGGACACGGTGGGCATGATTCCCACGGCCTGGATTCCCCCCAATGCGGACATGAAGATGACGCCGCATCCGGCCTTGGCGTACGACACCGTCCGTTACGTAGGGGATGGGGTTGCGGTGGTGATAGCGGAAGATCCGTATACCGCCTCTGATGCGGCCGATTTAGTGCGGGTTAGCTATGCTCCCCTCGATGCCGTCGTACATCCCAAAGCGGCTATGGGTTCTGGTCAACCATTGGTGCATCCAGAGATTGCCGATAACGTCGCGTTTCATTGGAGTGTTGGGGATAATTTAGATGACGTATTTGCTGCGGCCGAAGTGGTGGTGCGCCAGGAATTCCGTCAACAACGCCTTATCCCGAGTGCGATGGAACCGCGGGCCGCGGTGGCCCAATATAACCCCGCCACAGAGGAATTGACGCTCTGGGCCACGACGCAAAACCCTCATATTCATCGTCTTTTGATGTCGGGCATTTTAGGGATCCCCGAACATCGACTCCGCGTGGTCGCCATCGACGTGGGTGGGGGTTTTGGCAGCAAAATTGCTTGTTACCCCGACGAAGTGGTAGTGGCGTATGCGGCCCGTGCTTTAGGACGGCCGGTGAAGTGGACAGAAACCCGGCAGGAGAACTTTATTGCCGCCAGCCATGGTCGGGACCATGTCCACGAAGTGGAGATTGCCGGCACCCGGACGGGACATATTGAAGCCATTCGAGTCAAAGCCTTTTCCAATCTAGGCGCCTATCTTTCCACTGCGGCACCTGGTGTCCCCACCATCTTGTTTGGCCTCGTGGTGAATGGGGCGTATAAGATTCCCAAGGCTTCGGTGGATGTGTATGGGGTGGTGACCCACACCACACCGGTCGATGCCTATCGGGGCGCTGGGCGCCCGGAAGCCACCTACTTAATTGAGCGCATGGTTGACTTATATGCCCGCGAGATTGCGATGGATCCGGTGCAAGTGCGCGAGCTAAACCTCATCCCCCATGACAGCTTTCCCTACACCAATCCTTTGGGCCTCCAGTATGATAGTGGCCACTACCAAGGGACCCTCAGTCGTGCTTTACAAATGGTGGATTATCCGGCGTTCCGACGCGATCAGGAAGCCCTGCGTAAAAAAGGCAAGTATATTGGAATCGGGTTTAGCACCTATGTCGAAATGTGTGGGCTCGGTCCCTCAGAGGTGGCGGGCGCGGTAGGATTTCAAGGAGGTCTTTGGGAAAGCGCCACGGTCCGGGTGCATCCGACGGGCAAAGTCACCGTGTTTACGGGAGCCTCTCCCCACGGTCAAGGCGAAGAAACCACCTTTGCCCAAATTGTCTCCCATGAACTTGGAATACCCGTGGCAGATATCGAGGTCGTGCATGGGGACACGGCCCGGATTGCCATGGGCTGGGGGACTTATGGATCGCGCACCACCGTGGTTGGTGGGGCGGCACTCCACATGGCGACCCAGAAAATTATTGAAAAGGCCACCAAGATTGCCGCCCATAAACTGGAAGTGAGCGAGTTGGATGTGACATTCGAGGCGGGGCAATTTAAGGTGGCAGGCGTACCGGACCAGGGTATCACCTTTCAGAGCGTGGCCCTAGATGCGTATCTGGCCTGGAATCTCCCCGAGGGAATCGAGCCCGCGCTAGAGGCTACCGCATTTTATAACCCAAAGAACTTCACGTACCCGTTTGGCGCTCATGTGGCCGTGGTTTCCGTGGATGCCTCGACCGGGGATGTAGAGCTCATGCGCTATATCGCCGTGGACGATGTGGGTAATATCATAAACCCCATGATTGTCGAGGGACAGATTCATGGTGGCCTGGTGCAGGGTATCGGGCAGGCCCTTTACGAAGGCGCCGAATTCGATGACCGGGGGCAACTGATCACGGGATCCTTCTTAGATTATGCGATGCCGAAGGCCCGGTTCTTTCCCCGTTTTGAGACCGACCATACGGTGACTCCATCGCCCCACAACCCTCTTGGCGTCAAAGGGGTGGGGGAGACAGGCGCCATTGCATCGACGCCCGCCATTGTTAATGCGGTGATGGATGCGCTGGCTCCCCTGGGGATCCGCGACATTGCCATGCCGCTAACGCCAAAGCGAGTATGGGACGCGATCCAACGCGAAGGGGGGATATAAATGCGCACGGCACCATTCGAATACCATCGCGCCCACGATATCGACGATGCCTTAGAGTGGCTGACGCGAGAAGAGGAGCGTGAGGTGAAGATTCTGGCTGGGGGTCATAGCTTACTCCCGCTAATGAAACTGAAACTGGCCACACCGGGCGTCCTGCTCGATGTGCAGGGGGTTTTTGCATTACGAGGT
>JAKADW010000257.1 GCA_021820165.1 Bacillota bacterium | reverse complement strand
CATCGAAGAGGCTGTGCAGTAGCGCGCCTGAACGCTGACGGAGAAGGCGACCGCAAGGTCGCCTTCCTTACGAGGAGGATATTTTGTGGGGATTTCGTCCAAGGACGTAAGAGCGCGCCGTGAACGGACCGGGGCAGGGATGATGGAGTGTAAGAAGGCTTTGGAAGAGGCTGACGGCAACATGGATCGGGCCGTGGACATTCTCCGTGAGCGCGGTCTGGCTGCGGCCGCCAAGAAGGCAGGACGGGCTACCTCCGAAGGGTTGATTGAGAGCTACATTCACGCCGGAGGACGCATCGGGGTGTTGCTGGAAATCAACTGCGAGACAGACTTTGTGGCTAACACAGAGGATTTTCGTGGCTTGGCGCATGATGTGGCGATGCATGTGGCAGCGGCCCGCCCCCTGTATGTACGCCGGGAGGACGTACCCGCCCGTGTGATTGACCACGAGCGCGCGGTTTTAAGAGCCCAAGCCAAGAATGAGGGCAAGCCGGACGCCATTGTTGAGAAAATGGTGGAAGGCCGGGTGGACAAGTATTATAAAGAGGTCTGCCTCCTTGAGCAGCCTTATGTGAAAAACCCCGACCAGACAATTGATCAGCTCATTAAAGAGCACATTGCTCGCTTAGGTGAGCAGATTCAAGTGCGGCGATTCGTCCGATTTGAACGGGGCGAGGACCTCCAAACTGGCGACGGCGAATAAAAGGGCACAACGTGCCCTTTTCTCTTAGGTAATAGGCAAGGAGGATATGGCGTGTCCGAGCAACCGAAGTACCGGCGCGTGGTATTGAAACTATCCGGGGAGGCGCTCGCGGGAGCGGCAGGGTTTGGCATTGACCCTACGGTAGTGGACAGCATTGCCCGGCAAATTAAAGAAGTTCTGGGATTTGGGGTGCAAATCGCTGTAGTGGTGGGCGGTGGCAACATCTGGCGTGGTCAAGCAGGCTCCAGCAAAGGGATGGACCGAGCCACTGCCGACTATATGGGAATGTTGGCCACAGTTATCAACGCGTTGGCACTCATGGATGCCTTAGAAAAACACGGCGTGGTGGTACGCGTTCAGACAGCCATTGAAATGAAAGAGGTGGCGGAACCGTATATTCGTCGGCGGGCGCTGACGCACTTAGAGAAGGGACGGGTCGTTATTTTTGCAGCCGGAAACGGCAATCCCTATTTCTCCACAGATACCACGGCGGCGCTTCGAGCAGCTGAAATCGAGGCCGACGTGATGCTGAAGGCAACCAAGGAGGCCGGCGTCTATGATGCGGACCCCAGGACCAATCCTAATGCCCGCATGCTCGACGAGATTCGCTACTTAGACGTTCTCAAAGAAAATTTGAAGGTGATGGACGCTACGGCCACGTCGCTCTGCATGGACAATAACATACCGATCGTGGTGTTCAACATGAACACTTACGGCAACATTCTAAAGGTGGTTCTGGGTGAGCCAATTGGGACTTATGTAGGTGGGGGGCAGCGCGATGTTGAAGGACATTCTTAAAGAGACCGAAACACATATGCAAAAATCCGTGGAGGCGTTCCAACGCGATTTGGCCGGCATGCGCGCCGGACGTGCGCACCCGGCGCTGTTGGAAAAGATTCCGGTAGAGTACTATGGTGCGGTGACCCCACTGCAGCATTTAGCGTCCATTAGTGCTCCGGAGCCGCGGGTTTTGGTTGTACAGCCGTTTGACAAAACGGCCACGGGAAGCATTGAAAAGGCCATCATGAAAGCTGACCTCGGGGTGTCGGTGCGCGTTGATGGGGCGCTCCTTCGAGTGAATGTACCCGCGCTCACCGAAGAGCGGCGCCGCGATTTGGTCAAACAATTGCGTCGGCAGCTGGAAGAAGCCAAGGTTGCGGTGCGTAATATCCGTCGGGACGGCTTAGACAGTCTAAAGAGAGCCCAGAAAGAGGGCCAGTTGTCTGAGGATGAGGAGCACCGCGGCGGAAACGACATTCAACGGTTAACCGACCAGTATATAAAAGAATTGGATCGTGTCGCAGAGGGACGCGAAAAGGATATCATGACACCGTAACCTTTTCGCAAAGGGGGATGCCTGTTGCTGGGTCCGGAATCGAACCACGCCGGCAAGCCTGACCTCGACCGCTCGTTGCCCCATCACATCGCCATCATTATGGATGGTAACGGGCGTTGGGCGACGAACCGAGGACTGGACCGAACGCTCGGACACCGTCAAGGGGTGAGAGCGCTTAAGCCAATCGTCAAAGAGGCGGCACGTCTGGGCATTGATGTATTAACGGTTTACGCATTCTCAACCGAAAATTGGCGCCGACCCGATCGCGAGATTGACGTCCTTATGTCTCTCCTAGTGGAATTCTTGGCCTCGGAAACGTTCGAGCTCAAAGAGGAAGGGGTCAAGATTCGCACCATTGGTGACCTGACGCGTTTGCCGGAATCGGCCCGCCAATCCTTGGCGTGGGCCAAGCAAGAGACCGCCCACGAGAGTCATATGATTTTAAACTTGGCCCTCAATTACGGGGCGCGAGACGAGATCCTTCGGGCAGTGAACCGTTGGCGCGAGACGACCCCGGAAGGATCGATTCTCACCGAAGAGACCTTCAGTCAATACCTGGATACGGCCGGGCTGCCGGATCCCGACCTATTGATTCGCTCCAGTGGGGAATTTCGTGTGTCGAACTTTTTGCTCTGGCAGTTGGCGTATGCAGAAATTTACATCTCCGATCGTCTTTGGCCCGACTTCGGGCCCAGTCAGCTGCACGAGGCAATAAAGGCGTATCAAATGCGCCACCGGCGGTTTGGGGGATTAGGATAGGGGCGAAAACCTTGTTATTGCGCCGAGTGATAACCGCCGTCATTGGGATTCCCGTTTTATTGGCGCTGATTTATCTTGGTGGGTGGCCCCTCATCGCCGCCACTGCCATCTTCGAAGTGGTTGCCGTTTACGAAGTGGCGAAAATGTTCAACGCCAGCCATATGACTTTTTTTGCCCGCATGGCGGTGTTTTGGGTGTGGGCTATTCTTCTCTGCCAGGCGCTTCATTGGCCATTGGTCTGGGGAATTTTGGCGGGGCTCTTGGTGGTTGTCATCGGGGCTGTCGTGCTGGGACGGGAAGCCAGAAGTTTTGAGGGGGCCATGACGACCGCATGGGTTAGCGTATACGTCGGGCTTCTCTTCCAGTTTCTGATTGCCTTACGTGCTCTCGACGGCGGGCGGAGACTGGTTGTGCTCTTTTTCGTCATCATTTGGGCCACCGACGCGGTCGCGTTCTTCGTGGGTCGACACTTTGGTCGGCACAAGCTAATGGTTCATGTGAGCCCCAAAAAGACCTGGGAGGGGACGCTCGGTGGGGGACTGTCCGCTCTCGTTGTGGGAATTGCTACCGCCCCGTTGGCTCACTTGAGTTGGGTGGAGGGGGCCATATTTGCGCTCGTAGTGTCGGCCATGGGCGTGGTCGGCGACCTGTTGGAGTCGCAGTTCAAACGCTACACTGGCGTGAAGGATTCCG
>JAKADW010000256.1 GCA_021820165.1 Bacillota bacterium | reverse complement strand
CGTCGCTAGCCAAAACAATATAGCCAGATTCCCTGACGACCACGTTGACGCTCTCACCGTATTATTAGGAGGTACCCCGTGCTTATTAATCGCTCCTTCAGTCGACTATTTTGGGCTAGCGTAATCAATGTTCTCGGGTCCAACGTGACGTACATTGCGATTTACTGGGCCTATTCGAAAACGGTCGGCGTCACGTCTCTCGCGGTGCTCATTGCGTTGACGTACTTTGCGCGATTTGTTTTTAATCTGGTGTTGGGCCCTCTGAGCGACCGCTTCCCCGCGAAGCCCCTCATGCAAACCCTGTTATTCGCACGAGGCGGTTTATTACTGGGGTTCGGTTTGTTGATTTCTCTTGCCCACATCTCCTTATTGTGGCTCATGGTGATGTCAGTCATTTTGGTCGCACTCGGGGCCCTGTATGAACTCTCCAGCACCAAACTGATCCGAGACATCGTGGACGAGCACGACCTCTCCCGCGCGAACGCCTTAATAAGTATCGTGTATCAGTTTGGCAGCATGATCGGATTGGCTTTAGGCGGGGTCACGGCATCGCTGCTGAGTGTGGGCCGGATTCTTTTTGTGGAGAGTCTGGGCTACTTTCTGGGATTCGGTCTGCTCGGGAGTTTGCGGACACCGCACGACCCGATGACAGCCATCGCCAAAACCGGCCTGATGGCCCCCTGGGGTGACGGCATCACCTTTGTCCTAGGCAAAAAATGGTTAGTTTCGGTGCTGGGATTGGCGGTGTTCTCCAACATCGCCATTACCCCCACCATCACGTTGATGGCCCCCTATGCGTTGGATGTCCTCCATGGCGGGTCCCAACAATATGCTGACTTGGAGATCGCCGTGACAGGAGGCGGAATGTTATGTGCATTGGTGTTCAGTAAATTCCGCATGGCCAGCTCGTTGCTCCCGATGTACTTAGGCCTGGCCACCGTAGGGGAATCGGTATTCATGGCTCTCTTTGGTCTCAGTCGCCATATCGACGCCAGTCTGATCGCCTTGTTAGGGGTGGGCGCGGCCATCAGCTTGTTTAACATTCCGTTTATCACCATTCTTCAACACTATACGCCGCGAGAGAAATTAGGGCGTGTGCGGGCGGTGTTAGTCGCGGCGTCTACCGGCGTGTCCAGCATCAGTTACTTTTTCTCGGGGATGTTGGCCCATCGGCTGGGGGTAACATCGACGATTTTAGTCTTTGCGGTCTTAGGATTTGTCGGCGTGGTAACCGTTCTCCTCACCCGACCGTTTCACCAATTGGATTTCACACAGGTCGAACTCACGTAATGGGGAGTTAAAGACGGTTTCTCAATGCAACGCCTCCTTTGGACCCCTAAACCCGTGCTGGAAAGTAATTCGCGGAGCTCCACGACGACGGCTTAAACGCGGGACGGCATCATTACTAACATCGGTTTTGGGCCAATCTCCTTGACCGTTACCAAGGTGTGTCGAATAAAGTTTACACCAAATTTGGTAACATCCCGAGGATGCCAAGGATGAATAGCGGCTTCTAGACCGGTTTGATGCTCGCGGAATCGGAATCCAGCGCGTCATTGTCGGTGGCGCGATGGATTCCGAAATTCTGGTGCGACCTTGAAGCGTGATATACTAAAAAAACTATATGAGGGGAATCGTCATGGACCGGAGCGCAATTCTTCACGATTACATTCAGAAAATGGTGGCAGTCGGCCATCCGGAAGCCATCGTAGTCTTTGGGTCGGAAGCAAACCACACGGCGAACGACGAGAGCGACTTCGATTTCTTGGTCATTGAGCAGAATGCAGATCCTCCTCGCCAACGGGCTATCAAATATCAAATGGCCCTAAGACCGCGTATCATCGCGTCGGATATTTTGGTGCGAACCCCGGAAGAACTGCAACAGGCAGTAGCTGAAGGAAATCCAGTTATGCGAGAAATCCTGCAGAAGGGGCGTTGGGTATATGGTGAGTCGTCGACCTTCACCACATCTTAGTTTAGAGGTACACATGAGCCCGTTAGATATTCAATCCCAGATGCACGGTATGCCGGTCTTTCCGCCGAGTGCCCATGTCTAGCAAGGGCTTCAAATCCTCACAAACATCTCATACTCGCAAGGAATCCCTTGATTCGTTATAATTGTTTGAATAATGAAGGGAAGTGACTCGCGTGCAATTTCGCAAAGTGTTTAAGGCTGGCAATAGTTATGCCGTGTCGATTCCTTCTGACTGGGTACGTGAGATGAATCTCGAAGATCAACCGGTGGAGCTCATTCGAAACGAGAAGGGAGAAATTATCGTAAAGCCCTTAAGAGAGGCTTCGCGAGATATTACGCCGAACTTCGTGCAAGCCGTTGACCGTTTTGTGGCCGAGTATGCGGATGTACTAAGGCGATTAGCTGACCGATGAGATATTTGACCATTCAGGAAATCCTTTTCATTCACTTCCGTGTGATTGAACAATTCGGCGGCGCTCATGGCGTTTTAAACCTGACAGGACTCGAATCGGCGATCGCCCGACCGCAGGCCACGATGGCCGGAGACGATCTCTATTCGTCTGTTCTGGAAAAGCCGCCGTACTACTCCACTCGTTAGACCTCCATCAGCCTTTTCAACGGGGGATGGCAGGAGTCCCCCACTTCTAAGCGATAGCGTAAGTGGAGGAGGAATGCCACGATATTTTTTCCGTTCAGTAAATTGTATGATACGATCATGCTACTGAAAGAGGGTGAAATGGCACGGAATTAGTGCGGACGATACGTTTGAAACTTCTTGTTTCTCCAGCACAGAAGCACGCATTGGATACGACATTGATAGCGAACCGTCGGGCCTTGAATTTTACCAGCAAAGTCGCCTTTCAGAACGGCGGCATATCGGCCTTTAAGACGTTACAACAATTGGTCTATAGACCGTTGCGGAATGACTTTGGACTCAAATCACAGATGGCGTGTAATGTATGCTCGGCGGTTGCAAGTACCTACGCCAGTGCCGAGAGTAACAAGAGAATGAAATTGGCTGTATTCTCGCATAGCAAATTGGTGTATTCATATAACCGAGACTATACCGTACAGGTCAATGAGCACACCGTGTCTATCGGTACGCTTGATAAACGAATCAAGGTTCCTTTTCTTGTTGGTGAAAACTATCTTCCTTATCTACACAGTCAAGATTGGCGGTTTGGTTCTGCGGAATTGGTTCCTACTCGTACGGGGTATTCTCTACATGTCACGGTAAAGTATGAGATCGTTGAACCACGTCTCACAGAGTGCGATGCGATCATTGGGGTAGATCGTGGCATGAACTTCTTGGCGGTGGCTACGAATCAGGATGACAAAGCGATGTTCTTCAAGGGACGATCGATCAAGGACAAAAAAGCAAGATTTGTTCGTCAACGCAAAGACTTACAGCGTCAAGGCAATCGTTCGGCAAAGCGGAAACTCAAGAACCTTGCAGGGCGAGAAAACCGTTTTATGACGAACGTCAACCATCAAGTTGCCAATCAAATCATTGCGTTTGCAAAGGCATCCGGGAAT
>JAKADW010000255.1 GCA_021820165.1 Bacillota bacterium | reverse complement strand
GCGGCCACTTACCCCACATCGAAGAGCCCGCTATCGTGAACGCCACCATCCAAGACTTCTTAACTCGACGGCTAGGGGCCTCAGGAACCCGTCGCTAGACATTGTGACGATTACAGGCGCACCACGGGGAGTGCGCCTGTAATGGGTGAAGCGATTCAGTCGGCTTGACGAATCGCTTCAATTTCAACATTGATCTTGACCTCGTCGCCGACCATAACTCCCCCGGCTTCGAGCGCCACATTCCACTGCAATCCATAGTCCTTGCGGTTAATTTTACTGGTTCCGCTAAATCCAGCGCGTTCTCCACCCCAGGGATCTTTGGCCCGGCCCTCAAATGTCACGTCAAAAGTCTCGCTCCGCGTCACGCCATGAATCGAGAGATCGCCCACCACCGTGTATCGGTTATTCCCGGCAGGAATAATCTTGGTACTCTTAAACAGCATCTGGGGGAACTTCTCGACATCGAAGAAATCAGCAGACCGCAAATGTACATCGCGTTCGGCCTGTCTGGTGTCGACACTCGCAATGTCCAAAGTCACTTCCACGCTGCCATTTTCTAAATGTTCAGGTTCGCCAACAATGGCACCCTCAATGCCACTAAAACGCCCCTTCACGGTGGAAATCATCAAATGTCGGATAGAGAATTCCGCCGTACTATGGGCCACATCAATGTTCCAACGACTCATCATATCGACTCCTTAGTTTCATATTGATAGCAACTTCCTTTAATATATCACAAACCTCTCCTCGTGAGAAGAACTTGGAAAATTTTATCCACCCCTATTTTCTCCATGATGTTAGGGTACAATCGAAGTTACCCTGGGTGATATTACGTAAGGAGGTTTATCTTGGTGTCTACTGAATCCTTAGTTCTGTCCAGCATTGACCATTCAGTCCTAACCATTCGGCTGAATCGGCCCACAGCACTGAATGCGTTGACATATCGTCTCCGTCAAGAGCTGTTAGAGCTTCTGCTGGAGGCAGAAAAGAACGCTGCAGTACGCGCAGTCCTCATCACCGGTGTTGGCCGAGCATTTTCGGTCGGCCAAGACGTCAAAGAAATGCAAGAAATGTACGCGAAAGCCGACCCCGATTTAGGAAGCCTCGTGCGTGACGAATATAATCCCCTGATTGCGGCCCTTTTGGATCTCTCCAAACCGACCATTGCACTGGTTCAGGGCCCGGCCGTTGGTGGTGGCTTATCTTTGGCTTTGGCCTGTGACATCCGGGTTATCACGGATTCCGCGAGTTTCATCCCGGCCTTTGTCAAGGTAGGCTTAGCTCCTGATACAGGGGCCAGTTATCTTCTATCCCGGAGCCTCGGGTGGTCGCGAGCGTTAGGGGTCGCCCTGTCGGGACAAGCCATTGGCGCAGACGATGCGGTTGCCTGGGGACTCGCGCATCATCGCTATGCGACCGTTGAAGAAGCGGAAGTAAAGGCCAGCGCACTCGCCAAGCAATGGGCCGAAGGCCCGACGAGAGCCATGGCAGAAATCCGACGGCTTCTCTTAGATGTTCAGGGGGTGTCCTGGCGTGATGCCCTGGTTAAAGAGGCCAGCACCCAGGACAGGCTCGGTCGTACGGCGGACCACCAAGAGGCGGTCGCCGCATTTTTAGAGCGCCGGGCACCGGAGTTTCGGGGTCAATAACATATCATCATTGTTCAAGGGAGGTTTTTCAATGTCATCGTCAACCATGCTTCCGTCCGAGACGCTTCGGGGGAAAGTTGCAGTCATTACCGGGGGCGCCACCGGAATCGGGTTTGGCATCGCCGAAGAACTTGGCCGACTCGGTGCCAAGGTCGTCCTAGCCAGCCGCAATACCGAACGCTTAGACAGTGCACGTCAGGCCCTCACCCAAGCAGGACACCCAGTTCACGTCATTCCCACCGATGTGCGTCAACCCGACCAGGTCGAGGCCCTCATGAATGGTACCCTGGAGCACTGGGGACAACTCGATATTTTGGTCAACAGTGCCGCCGGAAACTTTATAGTGGATGCCGAAAAACTTTCGGTCAATGGGTGGAACGCCGTGGTGAATAGTGTTCTCAATGGGACCTTTTACTGCACCCGCGCTGCCGGCCTCAAAATGATTGAACAGGGCACTGGCGGGAAAATCCTGTCTATCGTCGCCAGCTATGCTTGGACTGGGGGACCTCAAACGGTCCATTCAGCGGCCGCCAAAGCCGGGATTGTCGCGATGACGCGCACCCTGGCCGTCGAATGGGCCCATTACGGAATTCGTGTCAATGCTCTGTGTCCCGGCCCTACAGATACCGAAGGTGCACGTCCCTTGTGGGCTAACCCGGCTGACAAAGAGCGCCTCACCGCCAAGATTCCCGTGGGCCGCTTTGGCACGGTGACCGAGGTTTCGCAAGCCGCTAGTTACCTCCTCTCGCCGTTCGCTGACTTTGTCAACGGAGAAGTGATGGTGATGGATGGTGGTGAATGGCTCGGGAAAGGACTGAACGGATAAATGGGTACGCTCACCGGAAAAATTGCGCTTGTCACCGGGAGTTCACGGGGAATTGGTCAAGCTACTGCTGAGCTCTTCGGGCGCGAGGGCGCCACGGTTGTCGTCCATTATCGGAAATCCGAAGCGGCCGCAGCCGATGTCGTCGCGCGGATTCGCGATGCGGGCGGGCAATCTTTCGCGCTAGGTGCAGATCTCGAAGACCCCGAGGCGATTGATGCGCTATTCACCACCATCGAGGATCGCCTAGGCTCTCTTGACATCCTCATGGCCAACGCCGCATCGACGGCCTTCAAACCCATCTTAGATCTTAAGCCCCACCATATCACAAGAACGTTTGA
Source organism: Bacillota bacterium (assembly GCA_021820165.1). The sequence goes on along the minus strand of JAKADW010000255.1, from coordinate 749 downwards.
CGTGGTATTTGGGAGTTTGGTCCATATGGTACAACGGGCGGTGCCACTCATGGCCAGAGACGGTCGAGGCCTCGGCCGGATCATCACCGTGTCTGGCCACGGGACTCCCTTTACTTTACCTGCCTACGCAACCATCGGCGCAGCCAAGGGAGCGGTGGAAACCCTTACCCGCTATCTGGCCTATGAGTTGGGGTCTCGGCAGATTACCTGTAACGCGATTGCTCCGGGCGTGATTGCCACCGACTCGGCGCGCTATTACATGGGAGAACGATATGACGCCTTTGATCGGGAAGTCACGGCTCAAACCCCCCTAGGTCGAATAGGATCGCCGGACGATATAGCCAGGGTTGCACTTTTTCTGGCGTCGCCCCTATCGGATTTCGTCACCGGTCAAGTTATTCGCGTTGATGGGGGGTTGACACTAGCCTCCGGCCCATTCGAAAACATGAAACACATCGAATAGGACATGTGTAGAAAGGTAGGATCGAGATGACTACCCGCAAACAAAGACGAGTTCTGGTAACTGGAGGTTCTCGCGGCATTGGTCTCGAGTGCGCCAAACAGTTTTTGCACGCCGGCGACCAGGTCACGATTTGGGCACTTCATCCTGAAGGTCTCATCGCGGCCCAAAAAGTCCTCGGCGCCGACCTCGATGCGAGGGCCTTAGACATTGGCGATCACGATCAAGTCACCACCGCGCTCCGGGCCAGTGTAGAAAATGACCGCCTATTCGATATTGTGGTGAATAA
>JAKADW010000254.1 GCA_021820165.1 Bacillota bacterium | reverse complement strand
CAAACTCCATCGCACGAATTAAGGTCAGCTTATGAGGCATGGCCATAGCGGCCATCCAGTGGGCCACCCCGGCCATCGCGCCATAGACCACCCCAAATGTCGCGGCAGTCTGGCTCGGACCCAGTCCACGGCGCCGAGCCAAGCTCCCTACCATAAGCACCATCAGTACGGGCACCACGTTCTCCAAGATGAGCGGCCACGACGTGGCTCCGGTCCCCACAATGTCCATACTAAACCCCACAAAAAGGTAAGGGATTGCGAGCAACACACCGACAGTACTCCCTAATAATCCTAGCTTAGCACCGAAGCGTAGTGACCTGGCCATGGGCCCTACCTCCCATTAGATTTCTTCGAGGTTGGCCATGTACGGTTTAAGCACTCCGGGAATCCGTACCCGACCCGCGCTGGTTTGGTAATTCTCCATAATGGCCGCGATGGTGCGCCCAATCGCGAGGGCGCTCCCATTCAGCGTATGGACAAATTCTGTCTTTTTTGACCCTGCCGGTCGATATCGCATGTCGGAGCGTCGCGCTTGAAAATCGGTCATGTTGCTGACCGAAGAAATTTCCACATAGCGATTGTAGCTCGGCATCCACACCTCGATATCGTAGGTCTTAGCCTGCCCAAATCCCATGTCGCCCCCGCACAAGAGCACCGTCCGATACGCAAGTTCTAACTCCTCCAACAACGTCTCCGCATCCCTCAACATAGCGTCCATCGCCTCCGAAGATGTCTCGGGGCTCACAATGCGTACTAGCTCCACCTTATCAAATTGGTGTTGGCGGATGACGCCTCGCGTGTCCCGACCAGCAGCCCCGGCCTCGGCGCGAAACGACGGGGTATAGGCACAATACTGTAAAGGGAGCTCATCCAACGAGAGGATTTCCTCTCGATGCAAATTCGTCAGAGGCACCTCTGCGGTGGGAATTAGGTAATACCGATGGTCGTCCACCGCAAACGCGTCTTCGATAAACTTAGGGAACTGTCCAGTTCCTACCATGGAATCGTAATTCACCAAATAAGGCGGAACCACTTCCATGTAGCCTCGTTGCCGGGCATGATCCAACATGTAATTCCCTAAGGCCCTACTTAAACGCGCTGCTGCACCCTTGAACACCGTAAAGCGCGCACCGGTAATTTTTCGTGCCCGCTCGAAGTCTAGAACCCCAAGCCTTTCCCCTAAATCCCAATGCGCTTGAGGGGCATAGGAAAACGAAGGAACGAACCCCACGCGATGGAGCTCCAGATTATCTTCTGCCGTGCTGCCGCTTGGCACTTCGGGCAGTGGAGTATTAGGCACCGTCAGCAGAAAACGCCGGAGTTCCTCATCCAATGGAGCAATAGATGCCTCCAGTTCCCGAATTCGGTCTCCTACTTGCCGCGTCGCTTCAATAAGATCGGTAGCATCGTCTCCGCGTTTCTTCTTGGCCGAGACTTGCTCTGAGTTTTGGTTCCGTTCCGCTTTCAGGGCTTCAATTTGACCCAAAATTTGTCTTCGATCTTCATCCAGTTTTTGGACCTGGCCCAAATCGACTGTCACACCTTTTTTAGCCAGCAGTTGTGCGATTTCTTCCGGGTTTTGACGGATACGCCGTATATCCAGCATCATAGTCCTCCTTCAGGTGGTAGGTGGTGTAAGGTCACGGTTTAAGGCATCCAGAGATCGTTCCAAAGGAGCCGTAGCTACCCCGCGTTCCGTGACAATGGCACGAATGAGATGATGCGGGGTCACGTCAAAGGATGGGTTATAAACCCCGATGCCCTTGGGGGCGATAGCATGCCCCAGCACGGTGCGTACTTCGTCTGGATTGCGTTCTTCGATTGGAATCTGGTCCCCATGCGCCGTTTGGGAATCAAAGGTCGAAATCGGTGCCGCCACATAGAAGGGAAGATGGTGGTAGGCGGCCAAGACCGCTAATCCATACGTACCAATTTTGTTGGCGGTGTCCCCATTTTTTGCTATTCGGTCGGCCCCGACAATCACCGCATCGACTTTCCCCTGGGCCATCAGGTGCCCGGCCATGCTATCGGTCACCAACCGCGCAGCAATCCCGTCCCGATCTAGTTCCCATGCCGTAAGACGCGCTCCCTGCAACAATGGACGGGTTTCATCCACAAACACCTCACGGATCCATCCTCTTTGATGCAGGGCACGAACGACACCCAACGCGGTGCCAAAGCCTGCGGTGGCCAACGATCCGGTATTACAATGGGTCAAGATGCGCACGGGCCCCGTAAAGAGGCTCGCTCCCCACTCCCCCATAACACGGTTATCTGCCGCATCTTGGGCCTTTAAGGCATCGGCCATGTCTTTCAATGCCTCTACGACGTTGCGCTCGGCCATTCCCCTTATTCGGCGTAGAGCACCGTCGATCGCCCAAGCCAGGTTAACGGCCGTAGGCCGTGCGTTCCGTAGAGATTCCCCGGACGCATGCAACTCGCGAGTGAAGTCATCGCGGCCACGAAGTCTACGAGCCTCGAGCCAGAGTCCATAAAGTCCGGCAATCCCGATAGCCGGTGCACCGCGCACTGCTAAGGAGGCAATGGCCACCTTGACGTGCTCCCCGGTGGTGCAGGTGAGCCACTCCTCACGATCCGGGAGTTCCCTTTGATCCAGGATCAGGAGCGTGTTATCCTCTCGGCGAATGGGTTCAATCTCTCGTTCCATGACGATTCCTCCATAAAAAATACTCATCCCTCAACGACGTGGTTAGGGACGAGTGTTCTCGCGGTGCCACCCTATTTGACGCCTCGCGGCGCCCTCTTTGCTAGAGGATAACGGCTCCCTCCGTCGGCTCTCGCCGAACCCTCAAGAAGTGGATACTTAAAAAGCCTTGACTGGGTTTCACCAACTCCCCAGCTCTCTACACCGGGCCTTTTCAGATTGCTTCTCTCATCAAGTCTTGTGGTTCTATAGTGAAGGGTCGCGGCGCCAAAGTCAAGGCGCGCGCCCCTCCCTAGGAAAAACGCTGCCTCTTTAATGACGACGGACTTTATCCAGGAAATACTGATGCACGCGAAGATCCTCCGTCATCTCGGGGTGAAAGGAACTCGCGAGCAGCGAGCCCTGCTCTGCCATCACAATTTGTCCTTGATAATACGCCAAGGGTTTCACACCGGGGCCAATGCTCTTCACTTGGGGTGCCCGAATAAAGACGGCAGGAAACGGGCCTCCGGATATCCCCTCGATTTGCAACGGCGCCTCAAAGGACGCGACTTGCCGACCGAATGCGTTGCGGTCGGCCACCAGGTCCATCACCCCAATCCGAGCGGGAGATTTTCCCACCACCTGGGTGGCTAATAAAATCAAGCCTGCACACGTACCATATACCGGAAATTGTTCGTCTTGGACCCGCTTCCGAATCGCGGCGATGAGCCCTTCTTCATCCATCAACATGCCAATCGTAGTGCTTTCCCCGCCCGGAATAATCAGTCCGTCCACGGAGGCGAGATCGGTGAGTGTCCGGACTTCAGACGCTCCAGCACCTAATTTTTGGACATGCTTAATGTGTTCGCGTACGTCACCCTGTATCGCTAAGATTCCAATCTGCATGGGTCCTAGATTCCCCGATCCTGCATCCGGTCTTGCGGTAACAGTGTAGCCA
>JAKADW010000253.1 GCA_021820165.1 Bacillota bacterium | reverse complement strand
ATTGGCTAGTGGTGCCACAAAACTCTAGGTCTGCTCCGTAGCCGCGGATGGCCTGGGTTTTGGCTTCGGGCGCATTTTCGGGGACCACAATGCGGGCTTGTAGTCCGAAGTGTCGTGCGGCCCACGCGACAGCCTGCCCGTGATTTCCGGATGAGGCGGTCACCACTCCTACCAGGGGGGTGCCGCTGTTTTGCGATTGTTCAAAGAGGCTGGAGATCTTGTTGTAGGCGCCACGTATTTTAAAGGAGCCGGTAATTTGGAGATTTTCTGGTTTTAGGCGGAGCTCAGTGCCGTTGGGTAACGGACCGCTACGGGTGGACCGTAAGGGAGTGTGATGAATTATGCCGTGAAGGCGGGACTGGGCTTCCCTAATGGTCTCAAGGTTGGGGGTGTTCATGATAGGGTCCACCATACGGGGTCGCTTTTCCCGGGCTGATGCGATACCACGTCTTCGATCCGGTGTCGTTGTCGACGGGCTTTTTTAGCCAGCCCGACGGAAAAAGCACGTGTGTCGTACTCGATTTTCTTGGGGTGGTAATGCTGCTCGACATCGGACAGGAAGCCTTTTAGATCGTTTCCGGCCTCGTGCCATTCGGCTTCGGAGAGTAGTGATACATAACGGCCTCGCCACATACTCAGGCGCACGGTAATCTTCTTGAGCCAGACGACGGTTTGCGATCGCTCGCCGAGCCCATGGCGTTCCATGAAGGTGGTGAGCGCCTTGGTGTCGTGGTCTTTGGCGCCCCAGATCACTAAGTCGATAAAAATACTGCTGGTGGCCGACGAAAGTGGCGGTTTGTTGTCGTGAATGTATTCCATCATCGTGTCTCCTCTGAACTCTGATTGCTTGTCCTTGGTAGCTGGTGGTCTAGTCGGGTCAATCTTTCCCAACGGTCATTGTAACACCTTACGGGGATCCCGACTTTAGTTGGATTTTGGGTTGGGCAATGACTCGGGAGAACGCAGGAACACTCTCCGTAAGCCACACGTTGCCCCCTATCACGCTCCCTTCTCCAATCACGGTGTTTCCGCCCAAGATGGTGGCACCGGAATAAATTACGACGCGGTCTCCAATGGTTGGATGGCGCTTTTGCCCCCGAATGATATGACCCTCGTCGTCACGAGGGAAATTTAAGGCCCCCAAGGTGACCCCTTGATACAGAGTGACTTGGTCGCCGACCTCCGTCGTTTCTCCGATGACAACGCCTGTCCCATGATCGATGAAAAAACTCGACCCAATCCGCGCCCCGGGGTGAATATCGATACCGGTTTCACTGTGCGCGATTTCGGTCATGAGCCGGGGCAACAAAGGCACCTGATACTCCCATAGGCGATGCGCCAGCCGGTATACCATGATGGCGTATAGTCCGGGGTAACTGGAAATAATTTCAGACCGGTCACGTGCTGCCGGATCTCCATCAAACGCGGCGTCCAGATCTAAAGTCAGAGCATAAAGTATTTTTGGTAGATCTCCCACAAAGCCTAATGCGGTCTCAAAGGCACTAACTAACCGAGGGCAACTGGCGGTATCTTCCTCGCAATTATGAGGACTGGCCCGATGGATTTGGTGCGCCAAGTCCCACGTCACCACACCCAAGAGCTCTAAGCGCGCGTTACGGCGCGAGCCTTCGACGGCATCGGACCACACGTGCTGGATTGGGAACAAAAGACATTCGAGGCGCTCGATAAGACGCAGGGTGGCGCGTCGAGTGACGGCCGAAAACCCGTTCCCATCATGTACTGGATCGGGGTCATACTGGCTTAACTCAACAATAATGTGTCCGAGGCTATCCATGTCGAAGCTCTGCATAGGAATCCTTTCTTGGTTCTAGGTTAACGCCGCTTGGCTTCTTTAAGGGCCGACCCATCCCGTTGCCCCACGTAATCCCAGAGCAACGCAAGGGTTTCAGCACCCCGATAGAAATTGTTGAGATGAAAGTGTTCATTGGGGGCGTGAAAGTTTTCATCCGGTAGCGCGAACCCCAATAGTAACGTAGGCATGTTTAGTACTTCTTGAAAGGTAACCACCACCGGAATGGAGCCGCCCATGCGGATATAAGCGGCATTTTTATGGTAGATGTCGAAAATGGCCTGTTCGGCCGCTAACACCGACGGGTGATCCAAGGGAGTCTTGGTCCCTGGATCGCCTTCGCCGCGGGTAATCGTAAGGCGGACCCCTGGGGGGCAATGAGCTCGAAGATGTGTTTCCAACACCTCCAACACGTGATGGGGATCTTGATTCGGAACCAATCGGCAGGTAATTTTGGCTTGAGCCTCCGCCGGCACAATTGTCTTTCGGCCTTCTCCGATAAAGCCCGACCACATTCCGTTGACTTCGACGGTGGGTCGAGCCCAGATCCGCTCCAAGGGGGAAAAATCCGGTTCTCCAAAGAGGGACGGACTTTCGATGGAAGCTAAAAAGCCATCCGCATCGAACGGTAGCGTCTGGAATGCCTGGCGTTCCTTTTCGGTTAAGGTTTCGACACCATCATAAAAACCCTCGACGTTCACCGTGCCGTCGGGACGATGTAGCGAGGTGATGAGGGCGGCCAGGGCATGGGCGGGATTGGCTACGGTGCCCCCGTACACGCCGGAGTGAAGATCTTGAAAGGGACCGGTCACGGAAACCTCGAGAGCCGCTAATCCTCGTAACCCATAACATACGGCCGGCACCTCGGCTGCGAACATCGGGGTATCTGAGATGACGGCAAAGTCGGCCCTTAGCTCTTCTTGGTGGTTCTTAATGTACTCGGCTAGATGCACACTCCCGATTTCTTCCTCGCCTTCAAACAGTACTTTGACATTGATCGGTGGGCTTCCCGCAGTCTGGCACCATGCCTCAAGCGCAGTCAGTTGCATATAGACCTGGCCCTTGTCGTCGCTGGATCCTCGTGCATACAAAACGTCGTCGATGACGGTGGGCTCGAAGGGTGGGTGCGTCCATTTATCGAGCGGGTCCACCGGTTGCACGTCATAGTGGCCATATATCAACACGGTGGGGCCACCGGGATCCGTGATTAGCGAACCGACTACGACCGGATTGCCCTCGGTTTCGTCGAGATGCGCATCTGACATACCCGCTTTTTTAAGGCGGTTCATAAGCCATACCGCGGCGGCTCGGACATCGTGACGGTGCTGATTTAAGGCTGAGATGCTAGGGATCGACAAAAATTCTGTCAGATCGTTCAGATATTGGTCATGATGGGACCGTAGGTACTCTAGGGTGCGCTCTCGGGTCATGAAAAACTCCTCCTGGTGTGGTGTCACGCCATTTTTCCTCTCTGGAAAACTGTACCCGTTTAAGAGGTACAGAGCAAGCCACGCCTAAAAAAGAAACGAGGCCATAGCGAGTAATACGAACACCAGGACAATGACCCACAACCATCGCTGACGGCCAGGACGGATGGCGAGCGGGCCCATGAGGCGCACGTCTCGCGCCACGATAATCAGCATCCCCAGGCTAATGGGCATCCACAGGGCACCCAAGGCTTGCGCCCAAAGGGCGATGGAGCCCACCGCAAGGTGTGGCCACAGCACGATGCCGGCCGTCACGGTGAGAGTCAGGACATGAATCCCGCGAGACCGTCCGCCGGTGGGCGTCACGGCTTTCG
>JAKADW010000252.1 GCA_021820165.1 Bacillota bacterium | reverse complement strand
CACGTCCCCACCCACTCCGACACGCCCTATGCGTCGCATATTCCGGGCGGGGTGCGCGTCTTTTATCAGCCCATTGTCGATGCGCAATCCGGACAGGTCTCGAGCCTGGAAGCGCTCGTCCGGTTATGGGATGGAAAGACCCTTTGGGCCCCTGGTCAGTTTCTCGCCGAATTGTCGGCTGAACAGCTAGAACAATTGACGTTTCGGGTACTCGACCACGTGTTGCGTGACATGGCGCGCATCGATCGCGAATGGCAGACCCCCGCCCCGCTTTCTGTCTCGGTCAACCTCGAGCCATCGATGCTGTCGTCGGCCTGTATTCAACACATTAGTCGCCAAGTCACGCAGGCTGCCGTAGACCCCGGGCGCATCACGCTCGAGCTCTTGGAGACCAGTGACTTTTTGTCGCAAAAAGTTGCTCGACATCAATTGCAGGTGCTCAAGGAAAAACGGTTTCAGCTGGCGCTCGACGATGTGGGGTCCGCCTATTCGTCACTCCTGCGCATTAAAGAATTACCCATTGACACCTTGAAGTTAGATCAAGCGTTTGTACGCCACATTCCAGAATATCCGGACGATCTCTTGTTTGTGATTAGTGTCCAAACGCTGGCCCTTGGTTTTCACGCACACTTTATTGCCGAGGGGGTGGAAACGATCGAAATCTTAGACGCATTACAGGTGCTCGGGGTGGACCGCATTCAAGGCTATGTCATCACCAAACCGCTCGCGTTACCAGACTTGCTGGCGTGGGGTCGTTCCTATCAGTCGATACCGTCCGACGGCCAACCGCATTATCTCTTGGGAGCGTATGCAGCCCATCTGGCCTACCAATTCCTCGATCGGGTATTACCTAATGCGGCGGATTCTCATCCGGCGGGCTCGGTTTGCCCGTTAACGCATTATCTCGAGAGTCAAGGCGCGGGCATGGCGCACTTGGCCCGTGAGCATTTGGCCTATCATGCGCAATGGTCGCGCCACGAGCCGCAAGAACGCGATAGCTGCCAATTTAAAACGTTGCTGTTGGCCGCTTTGAAGACGCCCGAGCCCGAACTGGTGGCCGGGCGTCTTGCCTAAATGGTGGTAGGGAACGTAACCAGCACGGCAAAAAAGAGAGGAGACCGCTCATGGAATCGATTCTTGGATATGCGCTGGGTGACGTGTCCCCGGAGCTGGTGCAAGATATCACCGTGACCTTGCCGGAGGGCTATCTGCCCGGCTGGAGTGCGCGCGAAGCGGGCACGACCACGGAAGGATTGTTGGCGCGCGCGGAGCACGAAACCACGTGCCCATGGACCACGCTCCTAGTGACCCCATGGTTGACCGGAGCGACATCGCTAGAAAGTATGCTCGTCACCTTGAAGTTACGGTGGCCTGGCCTACGAATCGCCGTCTTATTCGGGGCGCAAGCGGCCGAATACCGGCCCTTGGTCACGACCTTATCGGCATATCAAATTTGGAATTGCCTCATTGCCGATGAGTTTCAATATCAGGACCTCGTGCATCTGGTCACCGACGACTGGACGTGGGACGATGTGCAGGCGTTTTTAGCCCCTCCTTCCGGGATGACGGCCCCGCCCCAAGCTACAATGCCCAACCGAGTGCTCCTCCAACGTTCGGAGCCTACGGATCCGCTCCCAGCTCTCACAGTGGCCGTCGTGAGTGCACAGGGACAAAGCGGGAAGACGGGATTTATCGCCAATGCACTGTGGAGCACGGCGCGATGGGGCAGTGTAGCCCTAGATTTTGATATTGAAAAACCCGCCTTGCCCCTCTATTTTCGGGCAGCCAACAATCCGTATCCGGTGCATTTGCAACAATTGTTGACGGGGCTCTCGCCCGCGACGGCACAGGACACCGAGGGGGAGCGGCTCTCCCCTCAAGACAAACAAGAAATTCGGGAGTATTTACACCGGGCCATCGAAGTGACAGCCGGGGCCCGGCTGGTCCCGGGACCCATGCGCCGTCATACCATGGTGCCCCATCTTCCGCCCGGACTGGTGACGGAATGTCTACGGCAAGCCCAATCAATGGCGCGGGTCGTGTGGGTCGATGTGCCGAGTACCCCGAGCGATCCGATCTGGGAAGAAACGATCCGCAATGTGGATCGGCTGGTCGTTCTTACGACCCCCGACCCGTTAGCGGTGCTGGAAACATTGGACTTGTTTGAACGTTTGGACCGCTTGCGCATTGCGCGTGCCTCCATCCATTTGGTGGTGAATCGGGTAGGGCGCGGGAGATTGAACCCCCAGGAGATCGCGGAAGTTCACCTGCACCACCCGCTCTTAGCCATTTTGGCGGATCAGCCTAAACTCTGGCAGGCGGCGTGGCAGATGCATCGGCCGCTGGCGGCCACCCAAGGCCGAATCTGGGAACCGATCGTGGCGGCGTTTCGTCCTCCTGAGACCCCTACGACTCCTCCGGTACCTGGTCGTTCGGCTCACGTATCGACGCGTAAAACGCGCCGACAGGCCCGAGCGAGCACATGAACACCCGTCCGGTGGTGCATGGGTTGATGGCGGTGGGGGTGGCCGGGCTTCTGCTGAGCGTCAGCGGCAGTGCGTGGCGCCCCGCCTTAAAAAATCAAGAGGCGCCCGTTCGATTCAGGTCTGCGCTCCCGACGCTTACGGTGGCGAGGATTTTCTCCCAGGGGGTTGTCACATGGCGTCAGGGGGCTGGGCGCTGGCGGCAAAGCCTCTGGACTAATCCGCCTTCATCGATGCCGACGCCTTTACGAGTGTCCTTGGGGTGGGTGCAAGACCTCGTCTCTGGGCAGTGGCCTGGACCTCCGCTACCCGCATCGTGGGCGGCGTGGGCAGGACACGTTGAGGTGCCCCGTGGTTGGGTCGTGGGACCGACCTCTGGTCGGTCGCCAGGGCTCAGTGTCTTAATTATTCTCCCCGCTCGGGCACCCTATCAAGGTGCGGGTGCCTGGTATAGCGTCTGGACCGCTCATGGAGGGCACTGGACCGTGGCTGTAGCGCCCCCAACGGCGTTAAGCAAAGCGGCCGTAGCCGCTCTCTTGCGAGGACGCCCTAAGTAACTGACGAGAAACAAAACGACAAGACCGAGCCCTTGGCCAATCGGGCGTGCAGACGACGACCCGCCTTGGTATCACGAAAGGATGATATGCTTTCATGAAATTTCGTCAAATTACCCCACGCCGGCGTTGGATCGCCATGGGTGCAAGCGCCGTAACGCTGACGGTATTGCTCGGCGGATGTGGCTGGCACACGCCAACGGCGACAATGGTGGCCCCAACATCCTATACGGCCACGATTATCGAAACGGTACCGAGTAGCCCACAGCCCATTCAAGTCACGTGGAAGGGGACGCTCCCGGCCTCGCTGCATCGTTGGACACATCTCACCGAGCAAATTGGTCAAACGCCCGTGATGACCCTGATTCCCGGTGCGTCCAATGCCAAAACCACGGTCCTCAAGACGCCTGCTTTAAAGCCGGCCACCGCGTCGACGCTCCTCCGAGAATTGGGTCTTTGGGATACAATCGGATCGCATACGTGGCCCATCAAGCCCTTCCCCACGGTGAATGTCGTCGTGCATGAACCACTCACCGTCTCGAGCGGATTTGCTCAACTGAAGCATCTATGGAACGCTTCGAGCACGATGCAATGCGGCACCCTGCCTGCTGCCGAATCGTTGGCGGC
>JAKADW010000251.1 GCA_021820165.1 Bacillota bacterium | reverse complement strand
AGGTGGCGAGCGTCTTGAGTAAGGCCCCAGCGCAAGACGAAGAGATCTTTAGGGTCGGTGATATTCAGTTCCTTGGCCGCCTTTGCCGGCGGATAGCGAAAAACTTCACCAGGCTCGACGGTTAAGGGAGGAAGCGATTCGTGCACAAGGCATCGGTTGAGCGCTAACGACCCGCTTAACCAGCAACCTTGCATATCGGTGTTCTCGAAGTTCACAGAAGAGAACCGAATCCGAGAGAGATCCACGATAAGCTCGGGCGGCGAGATATTCTTGACCACCACCTGATATTGCATCCGAAACTTAGAGCGGGCAATCGTCGACTCGACCTGTTCCAGATAAGCGTCCAAGTCGGCACCGTGTTCTTCGGCAAAATGACTAACGTCAAGCGTAGTCACGATGTACGGGCCACGCACCATGAGTTCAGCCTCGGACAAGCGGATGGGAAAATCTTCAAACTCCTCTAAACGGATTTCGAGAATGATCGCGGACATGATGGCCTCCTCTTTATCAGGGTGGATCGTCTCTCCCTTTTTATTCACAAGTTGAGCTGTGCCATAATGGGACTCAGATTGAAATCCCACCGGTCCAGGCCAAACTTGGGGCGGTGAGAGACGGAGGAGGGCACGAAATGCGCGCGGTAGTATTGGAGAAGTTTGGCGGCCCGGAGGTTCTGAAAGTCCAGGATATTCCCCGGCCGTTGGTAGGGGCGGAGGACATTCTGATTCGCGTCGTCGCGACGGCCTTAAATCGCGCTGACTTGGCGGAGCGGGAGGGACGCTACCCACCTCCCGGTAGGCGGCCTCAGTATGAAATTCCCGGGTTGGAGGCGGCTGGCGTCGTCGAACAGGTGGGGGAACGGGTGACGAGCTTTCAGCCTGGCGATCGGGTGATGGCGCTTCTTCCGGGAGGGGGCTACGCGGAGTTTGTGGCCGTTCATGAGAGGCTTGTCATGCCTGTGCCTGAGAGTATCCCGGTCATAGAGGCGGCGGCCATTCCGGAGGTTTTTCTCACGGCGTACGATGCTCTTTTTAATCAAGGAGGCGCGCGTCCCGGGTCGCGGGTCTTGGTGCACGCCGGGGCTTCGGGTGTCGGTTCGGCCGCGCTGGAAATCGCCCGGGAGACGGGAATGCGAGCCATGGCCACGGTCGGATCGGCACTCAAGGCGGAAGCCGCGCGAGCGTTTGGCGCCGAGCGGGTAACGAACTATCGCGAGCAGCGCTTTTTGGATGAGGTGGCCCTTTGGTCGCATAGCCGAGGCGTCGATGTCATTCTGGATTTTGTCGGTCAGGCCTACCTTCATGACAACTTGAAGGCGCTCGCTCCGGGCGGCACACTGGTCCTGATTGGAGCCCTAAGTGGCTATGAGGGCACCATTAATCTCGGGTTGATTCAAGCTCGGCGGCTTAAAGTTCACGGAACTGCTCTGCGATCACGCCCTCTTGAACTTAAGATGGGGTTGGTGCAGCAATTTATCCATGAGGCCCTATGGTTATTCGAAACGGGCCGGATGAAGCCGGTCATTGACCGCGCATTCCCTCTTGCGGCCATCCAAGATGCTCACCGCTATCTGGAGTCGAATCAAAACATCGGCAAAATTCTTATTCAGATCGGTCAGGAAGGTTGAGTCTGAAGGTATTGAGCGATTCGACCGAGTAGTGCTTCCGGTTGGGGCCGGTCACTGGCTCCAAGCCGTCCCCCGGCTGCTCGCGGGTGACCGCCTCCCTGAAAGAGTGCTTCCATCAGGCGCGCGACATCGATGCGGGAGTCGCTTCGGGCGGAGAGACGATTGTCTGGCTTTAGGGTCAACACCATGGCGGCCCCTTGCTCAATCAGGGTATGAGAGACCACATTGACCGGCCCCTCATCGTCTAAGGTGACGCTATAAATGGGATACGGCAAGTCTCCCTGATAGCGGATGGCTTGGCGGAGATGGCGCATCACAAAGGCGCGCTCTTCATTAATCAGTTGGGCGAGCTTTTCTCCTTCGTCCGGTGTGAATGGCCGGTAGCCGGCCCGAAACTTTTGCTGGTACCAAGCGTAGCCAAGCGCATGAAACAGTCGGTTCAAGTCCTGACCGAAGTCGTGCTGGGGCCGCCATAGATCGTAGCGCTCCACGGCGCGGCAAAGCCTGTCCCAGTTGGGGTGGGGGGAGAGCCAGCCTTGTTGCACGCTAAACGCATACATAAGCCAGGCACCAGAATGGGATAAATCGATGGTGGTATTGGGCTCCTCCTTAAGGTGGAGCGCCGATTGATGGTGGTCAAGAACAAAGGTGATGCGAGACCGCCATTGTGGCCAGATCTCTGGCCTTAAAGACACGTCGGCCAGATATATCGGCCGATCGTCGGGAATTTGGGAGAGGCCAGCATCGACCCGGTCGGGTTCGACAAAGATCGGCTGGAGGCCCGATGCTTCGCCAACCAAAGCGGCCGTTGCGCCGTCTAAACAGTTTTCATGGGTCACAAGCCAACCTTGGGTCACCGTCTGTCACCGCCGTTTAGTAGTCGAAATGCAGAGACATGCCTAGTCGATCATTTCAATCCGTCGGGCACGGATAGTATGGCCCCTTTGGACGCCGTACACCCGGACTTGGTCGCCCGCCTTGAGACCATCGGGATGGGCAACCCACGTGGACGCGTCCGTCACAACGGTAAACAGAGAACGGCCGGAAGCGTTATCGACCGCCAGAAACCGACGGAAGTGAGCACGGTTGCCCGCGTTGGGAGCACCGGAGGCTCCCACTAATATGGTGACACCAAACATCAAAGCAATGGCAAACTTCTTTCGTCGTCGCCCGTTAGCCATGACTGCCTCCTTACCGTGAGTATTCGCGAACATGGAGAAAAATCCTGCCTCTTTGTGAAACAAGGGTTATGGCTTGGAGTTGACCCGGGACAGGCTAACGCTAGAATGAAGGAGAGAGGTCTCCGGGAGGTAGCCATGAAAATTTGCGATACGGTGTTAGAGGCCGTCGGACAGACTCCGCTGATCCGTCTTCATCGGGTGGGAGGAGAAGAACGCCGCCGGGTGTTGGTTAAATTCGAGGCAGTGAACCCCGGCGGGTCGATCAAAGATCGTATTGGGCTTGCCCTTATTCGGGCGGCGGAAGAGTCTGGCCGCCTACGGCCCGGTGGTACAGTGGTCGAGGCCACGGCGGGGAACACCGGTATCGGTCTGGCGTTGGCCGCTGCGGTCTTAGGATACCAAAGCGTTTTTGTGGTACCGGACAAAATGAGTCCGGACAAGATTCGGTTGTTAAAGGCCTACGGAGCTCAGGTCAAAGTCGTTCCGGAGGTGCCGAGGAGCGATCCTGGCAACTATCAGAACGTGGCCCGGGCCTTGGCCGACGAAATCCCTGGTGGAGCCTATATGGGACAATTCGAGCAGCAAGCCAATCCCGAGACCCACTATCGCACGACGGCCCGGGAAATTTGGAACGCACTCGAGGGCCAGGTGGCCGCGGTGGTGGCTGGGGCGGGCACCGGTGGAACTATTTCGGGGATTGGCCGATTCATGAAGGAGAAGAACCCAGCGATTCAAATGATTGGCGCTGATCCCGTCGGGTCCATCTTCACGGGCCCGGTGGCCCCCTTTCTCATGGAAGGGATGGGAGAAGACTACTATCCTGATACCCTGGACATGAGGGTTGTGGACCGTTGGTCGGCGGTAGTGGAC
>JAKADW010000250.1 GCA_021820165.1 Bacillota bacterium | reverse complement strand
CGGGTGTCGAACCCGATTTGATGACACTTGGGAAGTCGCTGGCAGCGGGGATGCCGCTATCGGCGGTCGTCGGTCGAAGTGACGTCATGGATTCTCCAGAAGTCGGTGGTCTAGGGGGCACGTATGGAGGTAATCCGCTAGCTTTAGCAGCGGCTCTGGCTGTTTTCGACACCTTTAATAACGTGGAAATGCCAGAACAAGCCCAGCGCGTGGGAGAAGCCGTCATGAGCGCGTTCGCGCGATTTCGTGACGCATTTCCCATTGTGGGCGATGTGCGTGGCCTCGGTGCTATGGCAGCACTAGAACTTGTTGACGATCGCAACACCAAGAGACCGTCGACGCGCGCTGGCGAATTAGTGGGGCGGTACGCGTACGAACATGGGTTAATCTTGATGCGTGCCGGCATGCACGCCCACGTGATCCGTACCTTAATGCCGTTGGTGATTTCAGACTCTGACTTACAAGACGGCTTGGGCATTTTGCATGATGCGCTCGCCTATGCGTCAAAAATCCTTGCGGAGGGACGTTAACGAACCCTCTCGCGGAGGAATTGGGACCTATTAGCGCGTTCTTCGTGGTTGGAGGGGAGGAAAGCCAGTGAGCGACCTAAAGATTGGCCTTGCACAGTTAGAATGTTGGGATGGGCAACCGGAGAAAAATCTCGACAAGATCACTCAAGTGATCCGGGAGACCGACCCTACACCGGATGTCATGGTTTTTCCCGAAAGCTATGTCACAGGATTTCCAAGCCCATCGACGATGCGGGCGTTGGCCGAACCTCTAGACGGCCAGGTGGTGCAGCAATTAACCGCCATTAGTGCGAAATACCAAGCCACGTTGGTGGTGGGAGTGGCGGAATTAGCTGGGGGCTCTATATACAATACGTCGGTAATGATCGGCCCTCAAGGTCTCCTGCTGGCATATCGGAAGACCCACCTTTGGGTCGGGGAGGACAAGCGGGTTAGTGCTGGAAACTTCTATGTGGCCCGTGACTGGAAGGATACCCGCGTTGGACTCCTTATTTGTTACGATGTTGAGTTTCCGGAAACGGCGCGGGCCGTGGCATCGATGGGGAGTGAAATCATTTTCCTCACCAACGGAAATATGGATCCTTATGGGCCCGTTCACCGACGTGCCATCACGGCCCGAGCCCAAGAGAACCAGGTCTATGTCGCCATGGCCAATCGCGTAGGATTTCAGGGAACGACACGCTACGTGGGCGAGAGTTGCGTGGCCGATCCATATGGTAATGTGGTGGCCGAGTTAGGAAGCGATGACGAAGGCGTGTTAGTGGTGTCGGTGGATCTGAGCCGGGGTGCGGAATCGCGTAGCCGCTACGATTACCTTAAGGAACGCCGAATGACCCTAAACATCTCGAAGATGTCATCGAACGGACCTCTTTATAGATTGGATTTATCACCGAACGAAAATGTTTCTATGGCGAATCAAGAAAACCGGGGTGAGTAACGGAGTTGCCGTCCACTTGCCAATCAAAGTGTTCGATGCTTTGACGGTTCGCGGGGGAATCGGCCAATACGGGCTTATAATCGGACATTCCTCGAATGGTTGATAGGTAACCGCAACTTAGCTCGTAGCCTTCATGGCGCTGTCTCTATTACCGTTGTACGACTTCGTCCTCGCCGGTCAAGTCTCCAACGGTGTCTTAAACTAGGGAGACTTCCGGTACATGGGATAATTAAGCCACTGCTCTTTCTGCCGCATTCAACCGATACATCCGTCTGACGGGGCGCATGCGCTGCAAGAGTCATTTATAGGAAGGGAATAGAGAGGGGAACAAGATGAGCCAGGTGCCGCGGTTTAATCCGGACGCCTGGCTCGTATCACGAGGGTTGGCGACTATCCGCGTTGGCCTTTTAGCCGGACACCACTTGGGTTAGCGTGTCAAAGTCTTCATCATTTAAGGTCACACTGGCTGCCGCCACGTTTTCTTCTAAGTGGCTTACGCTTGACGTTCCGGGAATCGGCAACATGACCGGGGACCGCCTTAGAAGCCACGCGAGCGCTGACTGGGACGGGGAAGCGCCTAGACGCTCCGACACCGTGGCAAGTGGCCCGCCGGCCTTGGCCAGGGCGCCGGTTGCCAAGGGGAACCAGGGGATGAAGGCCAAGTGGTGCTCCTCACAGTATGTCAGGACCGGCTCAGCGTCTCGGTTCGCGAGATTGTACAAGTTTTGGACGGAGACAATCGTCGCATACTGACGGGCCTCTTTTATTTGCTCGACGGTAACTTCACTGAGGCCAATATGGCGGATTTTGCCCTCGCGCTGCATCATCGCCAATTCGCCCACTTGATCCGCAAGGGGAACCTTCGGATCGATTCGATGAAGCTGCAATAAATCAATCCGCTCCAATCCGCGATGGCGCAAGTTCAGTTCGACCTGCTGGCGAAGATACTCGGGCCGCCCGACGGGGCGCCAGTCGTCCGGACCCGACCGGGTGAGGCCCACTTTTGTGGCGATAACCAAGTCGTTGGGATAGGGATGGAGCGCTTTCTTGATGAGTAGGTCAGCCACGAAAGGTCCATAGGCATCGGCCGTGTCGATCAAGTTTACCCCAAGTTCCACGGCACGGCGCAACACACGGATGGCGCCCTCGGGATCACGCGACTCTCCCCACACACCGGGGCCTGGCAATTGCATCGCGCCATAGCCTAATCGGTGGACCGGAAGGTCGCCACCAATCATATACGTTCCTGCCGCAGATGCTGAAATATGTTCTACCGCCATGTGATTCCCTCCCCGATTGGTCTTAAGTAAGGCAGAGCTTTTGGGGAGCCGTGCCCTGACAAGTTCGGCATGAGACATGAGAACTCGCGGATTGTTGGGGTAAAGGTCGCCATTTCGAACGCAATCCGGAGGCTTGTCTTCCTGCCTTCTACTATTGTACCCCTAAATGGGTTTGAGGCACGGGAGGGATGAGACCGGCCTCCGCGATGCCGTTTTGAGAACCCCTAGAGGCGCGGTGGTAGTGTGGGAGGCGCCACGGGGGGATGCCAACTTTTCCCGAAGGTTGGCACGTATGGGATGGCGTCAAACAGTGTTGGTAACGGACTTTCTGATCCGTGGGTTCGACTTTCGTAACGCACCCTTCGGCGACATTGGGTCCGCACATTCACGAGGACAGGGCGTGACCGTCAGGGCCTCTTACTTTGCCAAGGTGACCGGGGCCCATGGACTTCGAAGGATAGCTGGATTCGTGGGGTGTATAGAGGAGGGGGAGCAGAATCACAAGCCCGGAAGTTTGAGAACTGGCCCCAAAGCGATGATGGGTATACGGCCGCTCCTAATCTCTGCCTGTGTCAAGCCAAAAGGGAAACCAGGGAAAGCGTCGAATTGTTCTCTTGACCGTTAGGATCGGGAGGCATTTCCAATGGAATACGGCATGTACGAAAGAGTGATTGATCAGTGGCTGCACCAAATGATTCAAAGACGAGTGAAGGGAACGGACCAAGTATTTGACCACTCGATTGAGGAACTAGAGTCGCCAACAATCCTATCCCAGCACATGGGCCGTGTGCTGGAGATGGCCCTCAAGCGAATGACCGGGAATGGCGCGTTGGAAAAGCGTATCCATGTGCTTAATCCCCACGTTCCGCAAGTCGCCAAGGCAAAAATCGGGAATTTTTCCTTTGAATACGCAGAATCTTGACGCAAAGATGTTAT
>JAKADW010000003.1 GCA_021820165.1 Bacillota bacterium | reverse complement strand
GGGGAGAATTTGAGGATCGATTGAAGGCCGTCTTGAAGGAAATTCAAGATGCGGCTGGGGCTGTCATTCTCTTTATTGATGAGCTGCACAGCCTCGTGGGGGCAGGTAAGGCGGAGGGAGCGGTCGATGCCGCCAATTTGTTGAAGCCCGCTTTGGCGCGCGGCGAACTGCGCGCCGTCGGTGCCACGACCTTGGATGAGTATCGCACCTATATCGAGAAGGATGCGGCGCTCGAACGCCGCTTTCAACCGGTCTATGTGGCCGAGCCCTCCGTTGAGGATACGGTGGCAATTTTACGGGGATTAAAAGAGCGCTATGAGGTACACCACGGGGTTCGCATTCGGGATAGCGCTTTGGTGGCGGCAGCCCGACTGAGTCACCGCTACATAGCCGACCGTTTTTTGCCTGACAAGGCTATTGACCTGGTGGATGAAGCCGCCTCGCACCTTCGGGTGGAGATGGACTCCATGCCTGAAGAACTCGATGAATTAGAACGGCGGCGTATTCAACTGGAAATCGAGCGTCAGGCTCTTGCCCGCGAGAGCGATGATCCGGCGACGCGTGACCGGCTAACCCGTCTGGAAGAGGAGATGGCCAATCTAAATGAACGGCGAAATGCCTTAAAGGCGCGCTGGGATCAGGAAAAGGGCTTGGTGAATCGGTTGCGCGATCTCAAAAATCGCATGGAGGCGAGCAAAACCGAGGAGGCGTTGGCGGAGCGCCAAGGTAATCTGGAGCGTGCGGCCGAACTACGTTACGGGGTGCTGCCTGATTTAGAACGTCAATTGAACCAAGTGCAGGCTGAAGCGGATCAACTGCATGGCCCTGACCGCCTTTTGCGTGAAGAAGTCACCGAACATGACATCGCCACCATTGTCGGGAAGTGGACCGGGATTCCGATCACTCGGCTTATGGAGGGCGAACGGGAAAAACTGGTGCATATGGAAGAGCGTTTGGCCACTCGGGTGATTGGTCAGCGGCAGGCTGTTCGGGCGGTATCTGATGCGGTCCGGCGAGCCCGGGCGGGGCTTTCCGATCCGCGCCGACCGATGGGGTCTTTTCTCTTTCTTGGCCCCACGGGGGTGGGGAAAACGGAACTCGCGAAGGCCCTGGCGGCTTTTCTTTTTGACGACGATAACGCGCTGGTTCGAATTGACATGTCGGAGTACATGGAACGCCATACGGTCTCCCGTCTCGTAGGTGCCCCACCCGGTTATGTGGGCTACGAGGAAGGGGGACAATTAACAGAAGCGGTGCGTCGGCGGCCCTATGCGGTGGTATTATTGGACGAGATTGAAAAAGCACACCCGGAGGTCTTTAACATTTTGCTTCAGGTGCTCGACGATGGGCGGCTTACGGACGGGCAAGGGCGGACCGTGGACTTTCGCAACACCGTGATTATCATGACCTCGAATCTCGGCAGCGAGGCGATTTTAGAAGAGCAGGATGAGATGCGTCGGGAGCAAATGGTTCAAGATGTGTTGCGGGGGGCACTACGGCCGGAGTTTTTAAACCGCATCGACGATGTGGTCATTTTCTCCCGCTTAACGGCAGACGAACTGCGAGCGATTGTCGAATTGGCCCTTCAAGACCTTCAGAATCGCCTCGAAGAACGACGGGTAACTCTCCAGGTGAGCGCCAAAGCCCTCGATTATCTGGCTCGGCGGGGTTACCAGCCGGAATTTGGGGCACGACCTCTGAGGCGAGTCATTCAACGGATGTTAGGCGATCGGTTGGCGGTGATGATGTTGGCCGGCGAGGTATCGGACGGAGCGACGGTGGTGGTGGACGCGGCAGAAGAGGGGCTTTCCATTCATGTCCAGCACCCCTCGCCAGCGGATAACAAAGAGCGGGGTGTTTAGGACATGAAGGCACGTCAATGGGTGACTGGGGTGGTGGTTATGCTGGCCCTGGCTTATTCAGGGTTTCTGGTCCACCAGTCGTTAAAGCCCCCGGGGACGGCAGTTAGTGGCGCATCCCACGAGGCTTCAGTGGGAAACTTACCAGGGGACCAAGCCCCGAACTTTGTGCTGAAGAGCCCTAGTGGCAAAACCGTTAGTCTCGCTTCATATCGCGGCCGAGGCGTATGGTTGAACTTCTGGGCCACCTGGTGCCCGAATTGTAAAGTGGAGCTACCGATTGTCGAGCAAGAACATAAGCTCTACGGTAATCGGGTCGCCATCATCGGCGTCGACGTCCAACAGTCGTCGGCGGTCGTCTCCCGTTTTGCCAAGGCGCAGGGATTGACCTATATGATGGCGTTAGATCGTCAAGGCGGGGTGGCGGCCGCCTACGGCGTCACGGGTCTCCCCACCTCGGTCTTCATTGGGCCGCACGGCCGCATTCGGGCGGTCTATACTGGGGCCATCGAAAATGTTAGCTTGGCCTCGCAGTACTTGAAGCGAGTGATGCCTAAAGGATTTTCGTAAGGCGGGTTCCGGCCGCCGCCAGGGCCATAAAATATATGGCCGCGGCTACTAGAACGCTCGACAATAGAGTGACGGCATGGTTCGCGTGCACCGTGCGTAGCCAAGCCTGCCAGAGCGGGGTGGCTAACCAGATGGGGAAGGCGGCGATTATGGGCTTCCCCATCACCCCTGACCAGGGGATTTTGACGTCGGTCAACTTTAGCACGTAGTGGACATTCAGGAAGCAGGAGCCGGTGAATCCCGCGGCGACCGCGATGGCAATCCCTTCTTGTCCACGGCCTGGATGACCGGCCAAAACCCAAATGAGGGCGATTTCCAAGAGGCTTGCCGCTAAATCGTTCCAGAGCGGTAGATCGGTCCGGCCTAAGCCGCGCAGAATACCGGCTAAGGCAATGTCGAAATACAAAAAGAATCCGCCAATCACCAAGGGTACGAAGACCGTGGATGGAATGCTGGCGTGAAAGAACAGGTCATCCAAGGGAAGACCAAGGGTAAGCAGCATAAAGGTCACCGGTACGGTGAGGAGCGCCGTAGCGGATATGCTATCGACAATATATTTCTGGACCCGCCGGATGTCTTTTCGGGCGGAGGCCTCGGCGATGGCGGGGATGAGATTGGTGGATAAGGATACGGTCAACGCGGAGGGAAACAGGATCAGGGGTAGGGCCATGCCTGTCAGCTGGCCGAAATAACGGACGGCTGCCCCGCGCGTCATGCCAGACAACTCTAAGCGCAGGGGAATGAGGCTTGCCTCCACCACGGCCACACCCGATCCCAATAGGCGGCTCAACGTGACGGGAACGGACAGTTTCAGGATCGCTCTGGCCAGCCCTCGCGGTTGATCGGCGTCGATCAAGGGATCCGGCTGGCGATGGAGGTAGCCCCAGGCTAAAATGGCTAGGCTGACCGCTTCGCCCAAGGGAATAAGCAGCACCGCGATCAAAGGCGGGTTGGGGAAAAGGTGTCGTCCCACCAGATTAACGAGGGCAAAGAGAATCGCCACCCGGGCCATTTGCTCCGCCACCTGGGCGGCCGCCGGGTATTCCATTTGTTGGCGCCCCAAAAAGTACCCCCGCAGAACACTGGAAAAGGCAACCGCTAACAGCGCCGGCGAAAGCCCCCATAAGAGGGGCACAAACATTTCGTCATGATACAATGTAACGGCCAGGGGCCGCGCCCACATGATGACCAGCACCATTAAGGGCAAGGTAATGGTCAGCACGATGAAGATGGACGCTCGTAAGAGACGGCTGGCCGGGGCCTTTCCTTCCGCGAGCATCTGGGAGACGGCCACAGGCGTGCCTGCCACTGCCAGGGTTACCAGCGCCACGTAAAATGGGAAGACCATTTGAAAGAGTCCGAGACCCTCGCCCCCTAAAAAGCGGGCCAGGAGCATACGGTAGATGAGGCCGAGTCCGCGGGAGGCCAGTGCAGCCGAGGTTAACGTGAGAGTACCCCACCAGATCGATTTTCTCGACGTCGGCTGCATTGTCCATCCCCCCGATTACATGTATGTGAGAAGGGACGGGAACTTGCTTGCCGGAACACAAGCCCCGCGTTCTATGGGCCACCGGCATCGGGGTTACGGTATTTCTGTTCATGACCTCGCTTCCAGTGATCCATTTCTATCAGGCCTATTGGCCGCGAGTGTCCCACTTACCGACCATCGTGCGGCGGCGTGAAGAAAGCCATGGGGGACGTTGGACAACCCTCTCTCACGTTTCGCCATGGGTCGTGGAAGCCCTGGTTGCCACGGAAGATCGCACCTTCGATTCCAATATTGGCATTAGCTTTGAGGGCATCGGCCGCTCGTTGTTGGTTGACCTCAGGTCGGGTCAGCGCCTCCAAGGGGGCAGCACGCTCACCCAACAGTTGGTGCGAGATACGCTCTTAAGTCCGGCGAAACGATTTCATCGAAAGATTGCCGAAGCGCTATTGTCGGTCTTAGCCACGGCGCTTTATTCGAAACGGGAAATCCTCACCCTGTACTTGAATCAGGTGTATTTGGGAGATGGGGCGTATGGAATTGGAAAAGCGAGCCAAAACTACTTTAAGAGGTCACCGGCACAGTTAAGTCCGGCTCAGGCGACACTGTTGGCAGGCCTACCCCAGGCGCCCAGCGAAGACGATCCCCTCATCCATTGGCGAGCGGCGAAGGATCGGCAGTGGCAGGTGTTGCAAAGCATGGTGGCGGATAACCTCTTAAGTACTGCGGAGGCTCAGCATGTGTTCCGGGCTCCGCTTGATCTTGTCCGGAAGGAAGGCGAGAGGTCTGGTCAAGGGTGAGAAGTATGGAATGTGGAGGCCCTTAATTGTTGGTCTGATCGCTCTCGGATTCTCAGCGCTCCGCATCTTCCCATCCCACCTGGTCATGGCCGATGGACACCCGGACTTCAGCTATTACGCCTATAGCTTCCGCCACTGGAGTTATTCCGATGTCGTCGCGTTATATGGGTCACGTCGACTCTTTCTACACCAATTGCCCTATGTCCAAAATGTCATCGAATATCCTGTGCTCATCGGCCTCTATATGTCGGTCATGGCTCATCTGCCCGGGTTTCCGGGGTATTTTCTGGGATCCCTAGTCGGTCTCTCGTTAGGATTTTTCGGAGCACTATGGGCGCTACGAGCCGGCCGGGGAAGCGCGGCGTGGTGGTTTGCCGCCACTCCAATGTTGACGCTTTATGGCCTGACGAACTGGGATTTGCTGGGCATTGCCACTTGGGGGATGGCGGTTCTCGCCTATGAGCGGGAGCGTTGGTGGACGTCCGGGCTCTGGGTGGGGATTGGCGTGGCCACTAAATTTTTTCCCATTGTATTACTCCCGTATTTAGCATTCGGCCTATGGCGGCGTCGAGATTCCGGGCATCGGAGACACTTGCGGCAATTTCTTGGTGCGGCGGCTCTGGCCGGAATTATTATCAATTTGCCCTTCGCCATTACAGGCTGGCGTGGATGGACGGAATTCTTTACCTTCAATAGCGGCCGGGCGCCGGACCCAGGTCTCTGGGCGCGGCTGGTCGCTATTCACTGGCTTCGGATTGCTGACGTCAATCTTCTGACTCTCGCCATTACGGCGGCTGGAGGAGTGTTGTTGTTGGACGCCATGCGAAAAGAGCGGCTAAACCCGGTGGAGGCAGCTGGGTCCGCCCTCGCCTGGTGGCTTTTGGTGAATAAGGTCTATAGTCCGCAGTATATGTTGTGGGCCTACTATGCAGCGCTTTGGTGCCGGGCGACGCCAGTCAAACTCGTGTTCATGAATATTGCCGGCGTCTGCGATTTCTTTTTGGCGATGCGCTGGCTGGAACTAGGCACCACAGGCAGTCCCTTCTTAGCCCCCTTTGTCGCCCGCATACCGGGGCCAGTGATCGCCTTACGCGATACCGCCCTGTTCTGGGCCGCCATCACTTGGAAACGGCCGGTGTTTTTGCATAATCGCACCCAGGCGCGGCAAGTCTAACAGTATCTTAGGGCCCCTCCGGGTCCTCTCGGGAGGCAGAACCTGTGGCAGATCGGGAGTTTGTTTTTGAACCTATCCACGTCTATACCGACATGGCCATCGAAGCGCGTGACATTGTGCGCGGCGACGCCAAGGAAGAGGTGCCGGGCGTTCGGGTCAAGGAATCAAAGGATCGAGGCGTAGTGGTAACCGAAGTCGAAATTTACGAAGAGTCTGCTGAAAAACTGATGGGGAAGCCGCAGGGCCACTACATCACCCTGGACGTGCCGACATTCAAGGACCGGGACCCTGACTTGAAGCGGAATCTGATGGTGAATCTCACCAACCAGCTCAAAAGCCTCGTTCCCGAAGACACGCACAAAAGTGTGCTGGTGGTAGGGTTGGGGAATTGGAATGCGACTCCCGACGCTTTGGGGCCGCGGGTCGTGGAGCGACTCTTGGTGACGCGGCATTTAGGCCAGGTTGTACCGGACGACATTAGGGACCGAATGCGCCCGGTGGCGGCAGTGGCTCCCGGGGTACTGGGTACGACGGGGATCGAAACGCTGGACATTATTCGTGGCATTGTTAGCCAAGCAAAACCCGACCTGGTCGTCGCCATCGATGCCTTGGCCGCACGCAACTTAGATCGGCTGTTGGGCAGTGTTCAGATCGCAGACACCGGCATTCATCCCGGGTCGGGTGTTGGCAACCGGCGGCAGGGATTGACAGAAGACAGTTTAGGGGTGCCGGTCATTGCCATTGGGGTCTGCACCGTGGTTCAGTCCATCAGCATTGCCCAAGAAGCCATTCATCAAATTGCCGGTCAACTGGCTGACGACGTGGCCTTCTACGACATCCTCAAGCAAATGACCCCCACAGAGCAACGGGGGCTGATTGACGAAGTTCTCGGGAGTCGCTTTTCGGAGTTGATGGTAACGCCCAAAGAAATCGATATGCTGATTGACGACATGGCGGACGTTTTGGGCGAATCACTCAACCGGGCCCTACAACCGAAGCTGGATGCCAGCGAATGGGCCTAAGATTAGCGCGCGAGCGGCAACACGTAGGGGAGCACCAGAGCAACCGCAATAATGGCGACAATCCACCACCAGCTGGACGGCCGACGCCGGCGGGACTTGGGAGCTGTAATTTTCCTAGGACGAAAGGGGATGACTTTGGCGCGGCGCCGAGGAGCCTCGGGTCCTTTGGCCATCCCGCAAGCCGCACACGTTTGACCACCATCCACGACTTTCGCCCCGCAGTGTTCACAAATCGTGAGAGCCGCCTCCCCTCGTGGAATCTTACACCGCCATTGTATCCGATTTGTGCCCGTTTCAGCGCGGATTTTCGCGTCAAAAAACGCCCCAGTTCGTCAATTTTTGGGAGCCAGTTCAGTGGCGCGCCAGCGACCTCGCTGCATAATCCAGCCACGGGCATTCAAAAAGTACACTAAACCCAAATGGGTCTTGGCATCGGCAGCCCGCCCCTCGATGAGCAGGTTGGGCACCTCAGACACGGGGATAATTTTTACATCGATTTCCTCGGTCGCATCCCAATGGGTTTCGCCGGGGCTTGGGTTCACCGTGTAATAAAGATGCACCTTGTGCCGCGATAAACCCACCGAGGGATAAAAACGGGAGATGAGGCGCAGATCGCCGGCTTGGTACCCCGTCTCCTCAGCCAACTCTCGTCGTGCACCTTGAACCGGCTCTTCCCCGCGTCGTAGCCGGCCCGCAGGAAGTTCTAAAATGCGCCGACCTAAGGCAGGGCGGAATTGCTCAACCAGCACAATGCCCTCCGGGACTTCGGCAATCACGGCACAGACGTCCGGCAACACCAAATACTCATGAACATAATGGGTGCCGCGAACCGTCACCGGCACCCTGCGTATGCGATTTCTTAACAATTTCAGGCCTCCACGTTAATCTCTTAGCGTTATTATAACAATTGCTGGGGCGACACACACCTTTAGGGAAAAACGACGGTAATTCTCCAAAATTCGGGGGGATCATATCCGGGGCAAGAGGAGTACAATTTGGGAGGGAAGTGAGGTTTGCCTAACAGAATACATAGTGCGACAAAAGGGGGCAGCAGTATGCCGGAACAGGGCTTTAAGGCCGGCTTAGAAGATGTTGTAGCCAACACCTCGGAAATTTGCTTCATTGACGGACAGGAAGGACGTCTCGTCTACCGCGGCTATAATGTGGCCGATCTGGCGGAGACAACCAGTTTCGAGGAAGTGGTTTTTCTCTTAGGGAATGGGGAACTACCCAATCAGGGTCAGCTTCAGAAGCTCAAAGAGGATGTAAGCCAAGCGGCCAACTTGGCCGGTCCGGTCAAAGAATTTCTTCGATCCCTGCCACACGACACCCATCCGATGGACGCATTACGGACGGCGGTCAGTCTGGCAGGGATTTATGATCCCGAGGGCGGGTCCATGACTCCAGAGGCCAACCATAAAAAGGCCCTGCGTTTAGTGGCTCAAATTCCCACTGTGGTCGCCGCATTTGACCGCCTGCGCCACGGTCGGGAACCGGTGGATCCGGATCCCACGCTATCTTTGGCGGAGAATTTTTTGTACATGTTACATGGTGAGAAACCGAAGGCACTACACGCTCGGGTGTTTAACACCGCGCTCATTTTGCACGCGGACCATGAGTTGAACGCCTCCACGTTTTCAGCGCGGGTCACGGCAGGCACGCTCTCGGACATTTACTCGGCTATCACCTCGGCCATTGGAACCTTAAAGGGCCCCTTGCATGGCGGAGCCAATGAGCAAGTGATGTACATGCTGGAGAAAATTGGCACCGTGGAAAACGCCAAGCCCTGGGTGGAAGGGGCCTTGGCACGGAAAGAAAAAATCATGGGCTTTGGGCACCGTGTCTATCGCACGGAAGATCCGCGGGCGATTATTTTGCGCCGTCTGTCCAAGGATGTCGGCGAGGATGCCCATGACCTCAAGTGGTACAACATGCTTAACGAGGTGCGCGAGGTCATTATGGGGTCCAAAAAGCTCTACCCCAACGTTGACCTCTATTCCGGATCGGTGTATTCGCAAATGGGCATCCCCACCGATATCTTTACGCCGGTGTTTGCCATTAGCCGGGTGTCGGGCTGGACGGCCCATGTGCTAGAGCAGTACCAAAACAATCGCCTCATCCGTCCCCGCGCGGAATACACGGGAGCCACTCACCGCGAATTCGTGCCCGTGGAACAGCGCTAATCGCGAACTTGCCACACGGAGGAGGGGAGTCCCTCCTCCGTTTTTGTCGATAGGTGGCGATTCGTTGAAGACGCTTGCGTTCTTAACGTTGGAAAAGCTCCGTGCGCACCTTCCCGGTGGACATGGATCACCTAGACGCGGAACCTACCGCTCAACTAATCGGGATTCAGCCTCGGAAGCTCTGGAAAACCTTAGTGGTAGAGGCTGCCCGGGGACGACTACGGATGGCCGTGATTCCTGGAGCGTTTACACTCGACCTTAAGGCCCTAGCTCGGCTTAGCGGCAACCGGGAGCAGCTCATTTCTGGAAAGAATTATCCAGGCTCACTGGTTATGTTCGCGGCGGTGTCTCTCCGCTGGGTAGCAAAAAGGCGCTACCCGTCTATTGGCAAGACGGCACTCTATGCGAGCCGGGGATTCGTGTGAGTGCCGGTCGGCGCGGCGTACAAAGGGTGGTTAGTGGCCCTGACTTGGTGTGGACCACACCGGGAATCATGGGGCCGATCGCGAAGCTGCCACACGCGCCCTAACGGCGAAGAAAGTCTTTCAAACGCCGAAGCCCATCCATGAGATCGCTTTCAGGAGCAGCCAGCGAAATACGTACCCATCCTTCGCTCATCGCCCCGAAAGCAGACCCCGGGGCAACGGCCACCCCACACTCGTTCAAAAAGCGCAAGGCAAAGGCCCGCGAGCTGAGGTCGGACGTGTCCATGCGTACTAAGAGGTAGAAAGCCCCATCGGGATGACTGTGCGGGATCCCAGCCTGGTCAAGAAATTGTTCGGCCAGGTCACGGCGGCGTCGGTAGTGCTGGCGCATCTGGGCAACCACCTCTTGGGGCCCATTCAAGGCTCGCAATCCCGCATATTGGAGCGGTTCAGAGACGGAGGACCAGATGCCCATGGCCACTTGGGTGAGTGACGTGATGGCCTGCTCCGGTCCCGTGAGATATCCCAACCGCCAGCCGGTCATGGCGTAAGTTTTGGAAAAGCTATAGACCGCTAGGGTTCGCTCCGGAATCCAACGCGCCGGGCTTAGTACCTCTCCATCAAAGACAATCTGGTCATAGACTTCGTCTGAGATGATCCAAAGGTCGTGACGTTCGGCCCACAGGCATAACTCCCGGATTAGTGAGTCCGTGGGAATCCGGCCGGTCGGGTTTCCCGGGAAGTTTAGCACCAGCGCGCGGGTTCGCGCTGTGATGCGCTTTTCCAAATCATCAAGACTGGGGACAAATTCCGGGAATATTAAGGGATAACGGACGGCCTGGATGCCGAGGCTCGCCATGCCGCCGAGATAGTCCGGCCAGCCTGGATCGGGCACCAGAATCTCGTCGCCGGCCCCGGCTGTGCCCATAAAGGCCAAAAACAATCCGGGGATACCTCCCGGGGTGACTAAAATTTCTTCGCGGGAGCGGTGCACGCCATTAATGCGCTCAAGTTTCATTTGCAGGGCGGTTCTCAAAGCAGGAATGCCCGAGGTTTGGGTGTAATGGTTATGGCCCTCTAAGGCGGCTTGGCGGTAAGCCTGAACGACAAAGCCCGGAGGAGAGAAGTCGGGCTCGCCTGTTTCTAGCCGGATGGTATTTGGCCTCTTCAGGGCCAGGTCTAAAATTTCCCGGATACCGGAGCTGGGCAGGTGACTGTCGAGTGCCCAATGCATGGTGATACCTCCCCATGTGGTGTAGGCGAATGTTCGTGACCGATGGGCGGAAGTCCTCTCTTTTCAGGCAATCCTTTGGGCTAAATCTCGAAGAGTGGCAGTTGCCAACGGGCGGCTACCAACCACGTCCACAGGCTGGCCAGTCCGAGCCATCCCAACCCCTCCACCAGGGCGGGTCTCGGTATCAGCATGGTGACTCCTAGAGCGAGGGTATACCAAGGGATGATGCGCCCGGCACGAAAGTGAAAGCAGTGGGTTTCTTTGGCGGCCATTATGGCCGCGCCGGAAAGCCCAAAGGCCCAGCCAACAACCGGTAGGAAGGGCGCAACTAGCGCCCCCGACGTGACGAGCCCGCGCACCAGGATGCGCCACGATCGAAGCCACACGAGAAAGGTCCAACCGGCAACGCCAAGCGAGATTAGCGTCCAGCCTTCGCCGACCGCGCGCCAGCGTGACGCGGGAAGGAAAAGCCAGGCGATGGTTTCCACCGCCATGCCTGCGGCAGCTGACAGGAGGCTCCATCGATAGATTTGGTCTTGGATGTGCGGGTAGGGAGGCATGGACACCCCTGGGGGCGGTGTGAGATGCCGAATCACCTCCTCTTGCGTTAACCGTGGCAAAGTCGTCCCTCCTCGTTCGCTAACGGTTAAGAAGCGCCGGGGTGTGAAAGAGAAGACCGTGGACCCCGACACCGTAGTGATAAACCATGGTGCCGCCCACTTGGGCGGTCATCGTCACTAGGATGACCGCAGCGAGCAAAAAAACCCAGGAAAAGAGGGTTTGGCGTCCGCGGCCGCTTTGGGCGAAGGACCAGTTGTGACCCATCGGCGCACTGCGCGGATAGCGGGCTAAAAGTCGTGATGCCAGAGCGAGTATCACGAAGAGGCCGGTCAGCACGGCGTAAGCTTGGTGAGTGCTCAAGAGGGCACTTGTGACCGGGGTCCACTTGACATATTGCTCGGAAATGACGCCGGCTGCAGCTGCCACTACCCCGGCAATGAGGCCCAGGGTCAAAAGCCAAAAGCTCGCCCGATCAAAGAATCGATCGCGCTTCCAAATAAGGCCGAGCACCGAGGTGAAGAGGCTTCCATAGAGTAGCACAATGGGGAAGTGCACTAACATGGGATGAATGACAGGCGGGAAGAGGTGCAACCCGATATGGATCCATAATTGTAAGAAGCCGTTCCAAATCGCCATGAGCCACGCTCCAATAAGAAATTATCCGTCACTAGTGTGACGGATAATGGGCAAATCCTGCAACATCTTAGGCACGCCGGGCGGTCCAGAGTCCGTAAACCCCCAAAGCCACTAGGAAGCCCACATAGAACGTGAGATCAGCCCCGTGAAGAGATTGGGCAATAGGTCCGGTATAGAGGGTTGACGACATAAAGGGGATAGATATCAGAAACCCGATGAGAAAGCTCACCAGGGCTGGCCAAACGACCCCGGGCCGCGGTGTTAGGGGATTTTGTCGGCGGCGGTACCAGGCCACCACCATCACGCCCAACCATGGAGTAAGCCAGTAGCCGAGAAGCAAGAGAAAGTTGTCATAGTAACTTTCAAACGACCCTGATCCCAGCCAACTAAGGGCGAGGCCGATGAGACTTGCGATCACGGCCAAGGTCCAACGCGGCCAACGAATGTTGAGCGCTCCGGCAGCTAAGGCATTGGAATAGAGGTTTAACGCATCGGCGGCCGTACCGCCTAAGATGATGGCGACCACTGCTAGGACTCCGAAGGCACCGGACACCTGGTGCAGGGCGGCAATGGGATTGGCCGAGGCTCCGGCGACCATGGCAACGCCCGCTCCGACTAACTCCAGCCATAACGAGGCCAAAAATCCTCCCCAGAAACTCCACCGCCTGACGGATTGAGGGCGCGTGTTCGAGGGCAAGTAACGACTATAGTCGGCAGCATACGGTGCCCAACTGCCCAGATAAGATAGGGCAGCGGCAACAACCAAGGCAAACGGGGCCCAGGGCTCACCGTGAATGGTGGAATGATAGGTGCCAAGGCGGTGCTCGGTCAATAGGATGATGGAAACGATAAGAAACAGGACCCCGAGAACTACCGACATTAACCGTTCGTAGACATGGATGAGGTTATGGCCAAAGATGGCTAGACATCCTTGAACGATGACTAAAAGGCCCGAGGCTAGCCAAAATGGCAAATGAGGGAACAACACTTGTAGACCAAATGAGCCGAGAATATTGTTGACAGAAAACCATCCGATAGTGCTGACGTAGTTTAACAGGGCAGGCAAGCGGCCACCAAAGCTTCCAAATACCAGCCGGCTAATCATCAACTGGGGCAAGCCTGCCTCTGGTCCCATTGCGGAAGCCGCGCCAAGCGCCCACGCGCCCAACAGATTTCCCACCACCAGCGCTAAGATGGTCCAGCCCCAGGATAGGCCTAACGAGATCGGAAAGAACCCCAAGGCGAAGTCAGCAATGGTGAGATTACTGCCCAACCAGAGTGTGAATTGACTTTTGGCCGTACCATGACGCTCAGGGTCCGGAACTTTTTCCACGCCATAGGGTTCGACGGTGAGCGTTCGGTCACCGTAAATTGGCTCTAACGATTCCGACACAGGCATTCTCCTTAACGACAGTTAATACAACTGTATATACATTAAAACAGAACGCTTGGCAACCATGGTAAACATCGCGCATTGCGCGTTCTCAAAGATTTATGGAATTAGCTGAGCGGGGCATCTCTGATTGGGTAAGTTTGACCCAAACACCGATATGTCAATCAGAGGCCTTAGTATCCGATCTGATCTCGGCTTAAGCATCTAAACGAAAAACAACGCCCGAAGACGGCTTCGGCCGGTGACTATCGGTTGGACATCGCCGCTGTTGTAGTGGTTGCAAAGCAGGTAACCATTTCGTGTAGGTCGTTTTGAGGTGATTTCGTAACGCGGGAAGCCTCCCCAAATTACGGCTATATGAATGCGGCGGGGTCGGACGCCGCCAACCAGCTATTTGAAAGCCAATATGGCCGCGAATAACGCGAGTGCGGCCGGATGGTAAGGTCGTCCTAATCGGCTAAGGGTGGTGCGCTAACCGTGGCCAGGCTCGCCATGACGCGGCCATGGCCAGGGTTTCTTGGATATTGGCCGTTATCTGTGCTAAATCCGACATAAAGCAACGACAACATCTGTCGAGTGGGGAGCCACATGTAGGAGAGAAAACTCTTGAGCACTCTTCAGCCCACGTGGATGCAGAGACCGACCTATCGTGGGCCATGGCGCACTTACGAAGGAACCCCGAAAGAGGTAAAACATTGCAACGCTACGCACCGCTGTCTGTTTAACGTATACCTCGTCGCACGGTTTTTTGGGGATGCTTGGTATACATGTATGGCAATCGCCAAAAACGGCCATGATTTTCCTCACGATTTCTGAGATTCCTGAATGGTGCTGTCCCTACTCCCTGAGCTATTCGGGGATTTATGTATCGGGAAGGGGATTTCTTTCAAGGCGCGGCCGTCGGGGTTTTGGACAAACTTACCATGACTGCCGTCGATGAAGCGCTCAAAGAGGGTCCGCTGGTGCCGCTATATCTCGCGCCTGACCCGGAACGGAGGTCGCTGAACTGTTGAGCCTACTTGGGCGGTGCGAAATTCCGGTAAATATTAGCGAAAAGCTTGTGGTCGAGGCTACTCCCGGTGCCCCGATTCCCAATGGGAGGATGGTGTCGGGCGCCCCGCTGATCTTTAGTCGAGCACGTCAACCCCGCACTCGCGGAGTGCGAGCTTGGCGCGCTCCAGATGGCTTCGCTCGGAAAAACTAACCCGATGCAAATGGTACCCCTCGGTGAGGGAGGACAATAAGGCGGCATGTCCGGTCTGAAGTTCTGACAAAAAGGTTTCGACGTCGAGACGGGACCTTAGTTCGAGGCTTCCCTCAAGATGACCATAAAGCGGATGGGCAACAATTACACTATGCACCATGAGGCCGTGGTCGACGAGCGTATAAAGCTCGTCGACCGTTTGCTCCGGGTCATGACGGACGGCAATAATGGTCTCCTGTTGAAGGCGCGGGTCTTCTCCCAGCAGATAGCCCCGGGGAGTCGAGACAATCGGTATGCCAGAGGCCCGCATCAGTGCGATTTCATGCACCACGACCTGGCGGGTAACCTGAAGACGTTGAGCTAAGTCGTCCCCCCGGACCGGATCCCGGTCGGAGCGGAGAAGCGACAAAATCAGTTGCTGCCGTTCCTGGCGATTCACGTGACCACCTCTCTTCTAGCATGGCGCAGCCGCAACAAATTGGCAATGGGAGGAAGACCCGTCAATGCGTTGACCCAAGAACCCCAGAATTCATCGGAAAGACAGGCGCACTGGGCCGACGAGTTTCGTAGGCTACTCTGCCGAGTGGGTCAGAAGGAGAGAAGGCCAATGGTGGGTCTGGATTGGGCTTTGTTCCCGGATTCATTGTATCGGGCGCTAGTCTGGTATAGCGTGCTACGCTCGGGGCTTTGGAAGCGACTGCGGAGTGGCACGGACGTGACAGGGCTAATTCGTGAAGGGTTTCAGGGACCGATCGTCCACTCCCTTCTCCATCTCATGGAATCCTGGCAATGGGTGCGGCAGGAGCCGTCAACGGGGCGGTGGGTGGTCAACCAGGTGCCCGACGACTCGGCTTGGGCAATCATAACAGCCGAGCAGGCATTGCTGTGGGCGGAACTGCCGGATCGGTTGCGATGCGGGCAATCCCGTAAACGAAATCCGGTGCAGGGGGATCAAGAGCGACTCGCGCGACGGTGCAACGACCTTCAAGATTGTCTTAGTGCTGTCATAGGTTGTGTCTTTGGCGAGCGGTGGCTCGATGTCGGTGCTGGTTCCGGGAAGCTCGGGCTCTGGCTTCACCAACAGGGAGCGAAGGTCACGTTGGCCGACCGCCCCGAGGTAGCCCAGCAGTGGGATTCGGAGCTCCGCACGGTCATGCATTGCTGGGCCGGGGATGTCTTTGAAGCATTGCCGCCGGGACCGTATGACGGCATTTTGCTCGCACGCTTCATTGAGGATTTTCCTCCCTCCTCGCTTCAGCGGCTGTTCTCCAACTGCCGGCGCCGATTGCGAAACCAGGGGCGGATGATCATTGCCGGCTACTTTATGGATGACCAACCGTCTCGCCGACTTTTTGATCTTCAGGTGAAGCTTAGATGTCCAAGCGGACGAGTGTACCCAGTGAACTTAGTGGAACGGTTGGCCCGTTCAGCGGATCTTGGACCGGCGGAAATGTTCACGGATCCGACGAGTGGCTATTCTGCGCTGGTGTTTCAACCCTTGCCGCTGGTCGGCCAACCACCACACCACAGCGGCCAGGAGACCAACGCCCCAAACCGTCGCGATGAGCATCAGGAACGGCTGGAGCGGGGTGTGGCGAGCCGCTAAGAGGACGGCCGCGTAGCCTAAGAGTCCGGCCACCCGAACGACACTTATCAGGCGAGCCCGGACCCGTGAGGGCCAGGCGTCCGTTTTGAAGGTGTCCTCGGCCAGATAACTCATGGAGGTGAAGGCGCTCAAGGCAAAGAGAATCGGCCAAAATGCCGGGTGTCCTGGCGACTGAACGAAGGCCAGAGCGAGCGCTGCCATAAAAGCTAAACCATACCCGACGAGAAGGATGGTGGCGGCTGGTAGCTGACCCAGCCAGCGCGCCACCAGCCCGACCAAGAATGCGGTAGCGGTAGAGACTAACAATAGATGGTGAAAATGGCGAGGGAGGAATTCCGTACCGAAGGCGTAGGTCAGAAGCGAGAAACCGGCCGTATTGGCAAACGAAAATATGCCAGCCACGAGCAATCTCAGTCTGTAATCAGGTGGCATGGACAGGTCCGCCGCACCGTCGGTGCTTTTTTCCCAAAGTACGGACTCGGGCAATGATCGTCGGAGCCATAGGCTTAATAACGCCAGACCTAGTGGCAAAACCGTCATGCCAGGTCTTAGAAGGCCGGTGCCCCATTGATGGCTAACAAAGGCGAGTGCCGCCAGGGCAAGCGCCCCCATATTCACGAAGTTCAATTCCGCGTACATGGTCTGGCGCTTGGAAGGGCCGGGAATTAACTCTTGCGAGTAGGTCAATATAGTGTTGCTCTCAAGCCCGGCCGTGAGCATTAGGAAGCCCGATCCCAAAAGGGCGGGGGCCATGCCCGAACTGAGGAGAAGTGATGCCGAGCCAATCACATAGCCCACGGGACCCCAGCGCAACATGAGACGTCGCCCGAGTCGGTCCGCCAGGATGCCGCCTAGGCCAATGCCGACCGAGAGCCCCACGGGAGCCCACATAAGAAATAGGGTGGACGTCCAGCGGCCGTGCGGCACCCATGTTAAAGCCACGGCCGCAACGCCGTAACTGTACGCGTTCATAAAGAGGCCAAGGGCGAGTGACCAGAACGGTCGCGTTAGCCAAAACGATCGCATTGCCTTAGGCTACCCGTTGGGCTCTCGGACCATGCGGGTTGAAACCGGAATGGGTCGGCAATACTACCCCCGGCAAGAATCCTGTAATGAAGTGTCAGGACCGTTTTTAGGATTTGAGTAAAGAATGGCCCCTCTGATAGGGTTGGAGTATCGACACAACAACCGAATTCAGGGGGGCACAGTTAAATGGCTAAGCACAGTGTAGAGCAGGGCGGTATGGGAGATCAAGCGCTGGGGGTGGGCGGCATCGACGTGGCGAAGGACTGGCATTACATCCAGTGGCTGGACGGGAGCGGGCGGCCCGTGGGCAAAGCCTTTCGGTTTGCCAACACCCGCGCGGGATTTGAAGCGATGTGGGATCGGCGACCATCCGACGCGGTGCGTATTGGTATGGAGTCAACGGGCCACTATTGGATCGGGTTGGCCCACTGGCTCCGCGCGCACGGCGCGGAGGTGGTGTTGGTGCAGCCGGCTCACGTCCATCGACTGAAAGAGTTGGATGACAATACCCCGACCAAGACCGACGCCAAAGATGCCCGGGTCATCGCCCGACTCGTTTTTGATGACCGGTGGTTCCGTTGGGAGCCCCGCGCGGGCGCCCTAGCCCAACTGGCCACGTTGGCGGTCACGCGTCGCCAACACCACCAGGACGTCATGCGGTGGCGAGCGCGTATTGCTGGCTGGCTCCATCAGTACTTTCCGGAATTCCTCACGGTATTCAAGGCGTGGGATGGGAAAGCGGCTCTGACGGTGTTGGATGCCCAGCCGACGCCCGATTTGGTGTTGGTCGCTCCGGTGGAGGCGTTGACGACGCAGTTTAAGGCGGCCACGAAACATCGCGTCGGCGCCAAGCGGGCGCACGCCCTGCACCGGGCCGCCGGAGATTCCATTGGGATCCCCGAAGGCCGGGTCACCGCGCGTCTCCAATTGGCCTCTTATCTGGGGAGTTGGCGCGCGGCGCTCGCCGCGCAAACGGCGATTGAAGCGGAGCAAGCGGCCATTTTGGCGGACTTGGCCCCGGCCCAGCCGCTATTCAGCATTCCCGGATTCGGGCCCCAGGTCATCGCCACCTTGCTGGGGGAGTTGGGCGACTTGTCCCGATTCGCGGATCCCCGCCAAGCGCAGAAAATGGCGGGGCTGAATCTCACGCAAATCAGCTCGGGACACCACCAGGGCCAGACCCATATTGCCAAACGGGGGCGTCCCGCGGCCCGCGCCGTGTTGTATCAGGCCGCGTGCGTGGCGGTTGCTAAGGACCCCCAGTGGAAGGCGTGGTACCAGTCGCTGACCCGACGGGCGGCGCATCCCCTCGCCCCGAAGGCGGCGATGGTGGCCGTCGCCACCAAGCTCCTCCGCGTGGCTTGGGCGTGTATGAAGCACGGACAGGGATATGATGCTGCGCGGCTGTTCCCCATCGGGGAGGTGCCCACCGCCGCTTAAACTCCGATTCGCTTCGGTTCTGTCTCGGGCGTGGGAAGTCGTGTACCTCCTGTTGGGCTTTCACCCAGTGAAATGACCCCGTATACAAGTCCGGCTCCCACGTCTTCCATACCGCACGTCAAGCTGAACGAAGGATTGGTCGGGCATAGACCCTGAGAGACATGGTAGGGTTCGCTAACGTGATGCCGGTGACGCAAGACCGTTCGAGAGGGAACCGAAGCGAAAAACCGTGAAAGATTGCGACAGGGTAAGGAAACAAGACAAAACATTGAGGTAGGAGGTATAAGGATTGGAACGAACAGAGT
>JAKADW010000249.1 GCA_021820165.1 Bacillota bacterium | reverse complement strand
CTTTCGGGCCCAACCGAGCAATGTCTCAACGACTTGGCTCCAGTCCTGGACGACCACGTCCGCTCCGGCCTCCTTCAGTTCCGGTTCCCGAAAGGTATTATAGATAAGCCCCACGGTTCTTACCCCGGCTGCGTGGCCCGATGCCATATCATAGGGGCTGTCTCCAACATAGGCAGCCTCGGCCGGCGTGCCGCCCATGAGCTCCAACGCATATTCCACCGGTTCCGGATGCGGTTTATGGCGCGCGGTGCTATCCATGTGCACGATCACGTCGAAGAGATCATCCAGATGCGCGCCTTTCAGTCCTTGAAGGGTCATGTTGAGCCGTTTGGAGGTGACTATGCCTAAGGAGAATCCCTCCGCCTTCAGCCGTTTGAGCGCCACATCCGCCCCAGGAACAATGGTCACCAACGCATCGTGGGCGCTTTCATTATGTTCGCGATAGATGCCGACCAACCGTTCAATCTCATGGTCTGAAAGACCGGATCGCATGATCCGAAACTGTTCTGCCAACGGTCGGCCAAAGTGAACCAGCAATTCCTCCCGGGAGACGGATTCGCCGAGTCCTGTCTCAAATGTGTGGGTGAAGCTCTGCAAGATGAGCTCGGTAGTGTCCAAAATCGTGCCGTCCAAGTCAAAGAGAAACTGCCACAAAGATAAGCCCTCCTCGATGCCCCTCTATCATATCATGGAAGACTAGCCCTCTTGGGGCAAGAATAACTGGAAGGCGTCCGAAACCAGGGTGTGGAGACGAAATGCCACCGGAAGCGGCGGCGCCATACCCTCCTCCTGGAACTCCGGGAGAGCAACAGGCGGCCAGTGGTGAAGCATCTGGCCGAGACTTTCCAACCGCTTCACTTCGACCTCCAACCATGGTCTTAGGGAAGCCACATAATCGGGGTCCATGACCTCCAACGCCATCAACAACTCGGCAATATCGTGGAGCACATCCATCAGGCGCATGCCGAGCGTACGATCCAAAGGCCCCGGGGTCGGCTCGTTGAGCGCGTGGTCCAATGAGGTGGCAGCCGCCGTACGGGCCACGCGCGTGTTCCGCCGGGCCAAGGACGGCAGGGTTCCCGTCAAAATAGCGGAAAGATAGCGAGCCTCAGAATCAATGAGATTAGCCAGTGTTTTCGGGACCTCGCCCTTTTGCCAGGTGGGAAAAACCAAAAAAGCCACCAGCGCCAAGGCACTGCCGAAGAGCGTGGCCTGCAACCGGTCGTCCATGGCCATAAATGGCGGGATGCGCTCAAAAAAGGAGAGCAGCATGACGATCCCCCCACTCACCATGGCCGAAAAGAGTGTGTAATTGACATTCAAGAGCGCATACATGGCGTAGGCAAAGACCACCATAGCGAGCGTCACCCAGACAGCCTGGTGCCCGCTCAAAGCCACCAGCAGGCTCCCGATGACTACTCCCGCGGCAGTTCCTAGCACTCGCGCCAGTCCCCGCCCAATCGTCGAAAAAAAATCCGCCTTCAGCACCACCAAGGCGGTGAGGGCGACCCAATAACCGCGTGGAATGTGCAAAAGATGCTCTAAGGTCAGACCCACTGTGAGAGTCCCCATAATTCGGAGCGCATGCCGGAAGGCCGAACGGCTTAATGAGAGGTTTTTCCGGATGGTGGAAAGGAGGCTCTTCAAGGAGGGAATCGTCCAGTTTTCCACCCCGATCTCCGCGTCCGGATCGATGCGTGCATCCAAAACGGAATCTAAGGTGTCCACCAGGTGCCGGGCCCGGGCCAGGACGGTGACCGGCACCTCACTTCGGGACGCCATGGCGTCCACCTGGGCGCAGAGCGGCTGAAGCGCGTCCTGGGGCAGTGTAGCCCGGGGATCCGTGGAAATCTTTTGCGCCAAGAGAGTAAGAAAGGCCGACACGGTCTCGAAAAAGGAGTCCTCTAGCACCCCTTGGCTATGATGCAAGGAGACCAAGTCGCTTCTCGCCGTATCCAGCCGGCGGAGCAAGGTTCCAAGCCGCCACCGCTTCTCGGCCGGGATGGCCCGGTCCGCGATGCGACTTTCCGCCACGATGAGGGCCCGGGCTACCCGTAAATCGGCGCTTCTTACCGGATGAAGCGTGTAGAAAGCCAAATGCCGGCACACCCGGCGAAGACTGGCGGTTCCATCCGCCTTCGGTTGCCAAGGCACCATGAGAAGCATGAAGAGCCATTGCAAAATTCCGCCCGAAAACACTTTTAAGGCCGTCGGAAGGGCATCTCCCGGCGGAATCACCAGGCCCGAAAAGATAATCAGGGCGTTGGTCGCCAAGGTGCCGATAAGTGCCATTTCGGGGCTGACGGCAGCAAACATTCCGGCCAGGCCTCCACTGAGCACGACCAGAATGATGGCGAAAATGATGGTGGAGCCCGTCAATCCCCCTAAAAGGGCCGCCGTGGAGACCCACAGCACGGCCCACAGCATGACCCGCGACCGCTTTTGCCAAGTGCCGGAGAGCCCGGCGAATCCGGTAACGATGGCACCCACCGACATCACCACGGCGGTGGCTAATTGATGAAAAATCAGTCCCAGCAAGAGCGGGAGAATAATCCCGAGCGCATTTCGTACGCCTGCCTGCCAGTTAAGCTCAGCCGCTTCATAGGTGAACAAGTCCCGTGCCAACCGGCTGA
Source organism: Bacillota bacterium (assembly GCA_021820165.1). Next base: position 1,069 of record JAKADW010000249.1, on the reverse strand, counting down.
AAAACGCACGCCACATCTCGCATCCTCCCTTCCGATGCGTATGCAACGGGTTCTCGTTGCGATACAATAGGCGATATCCTTGGAGGGACCTATGCCAGCACATCCGCGGCGCATTCGCCGCCGTTTTTGGTTTTTTGTCGCCGCATTCGTCGTGTGTTTGGCCATGGTGGGCTACATCCGCACCATCCATGCACCTGCTCCCCGGCCCGTGGCCGGCCACGAGGCTCAGGTGCACCCAAGGCCGCCTGTCCTTCACTGGTCGTCCTGGAAGACGGCCTCTGTCTTCCTGCCGAACCCCACCATGGGGTTTAGTGTGGCCTCGTCCGGCCATACAGCCTGGATTTTAGGCGGTTTAGTGAACCAAAGCAGCACTCAGATTAGCATCCTACGCTGGAATGCGAAAGGCCACATCGCGTCCCTGGTCCCCTCGAAGGTAACGCTACCCTCCCCGCTGCACGATATGGCCGCCACAACCATAGGTCATAGCCTTTGGGTGTTAGGGGGAGGCGCCTACGCGTCCAGTGCGTCCGTCTATCGCTTACCGCTTCCTCAGCTCACGCCTGCGACAACGGCCGAGCCCTTGCCCGAGCCGCTCTCAGACCTTTCCGCCGTCCGGGACGGGGCCGACATTCTGGTTATCGGTGGCCACGACAGCGGCGCACCTTCCAGCGTCATTTGGCGGTATCGTCTCTCTCAGACGGCCACACTATTTGCCCGTCTGCCGGCTGGAGTACGCTACGCTGCCGTGGCATCGGGGAGCCGTCATCTCTACGTGGTGGGCGGTTTCCTCGCCAACGGCACTTACACCAACAACGCGGATATGTTTAACCTCAAGACCGGGGCCGTGACCCCGCTCCCACCCTATCCGCTCAAAGTTCAGTATGCCGAAGCCACGCTGGTGGGCGGACGTCTATTGGTCGCCGGCGGACAAACCGCCTCCGGGTGGACCAACCAAGCCTATTGGCTCAATATCCGCACGAACGTTTGGGAACCCGCCCCCTCACTCCCGGCTCCGCGGGGCTATGGAGCCCTTATCGCTATTTCCGGGCGCCGCGCGGTATGGCTGGGC
>JAKADW010000248.1 GCA_021820165.1 Bacillota bacterium | reverse complement strand
TGGTCGATGGCCATGCCTCCTCGTTTATTGGATCCCCGCGGATGGTAGAAATGGTCACCGGTGAACGAGTCGATATGGAGACCTTGGGTGGAGCACGCATGCATTGTAGCGTCAGCGGGCTTGGGGACCTATTGGCCGCCAGCGAAGCCGAGGCCATTTCTCTGGTACAAAAATTCTTAAGCTACCTCCCCTCGTCTTGGACCGAGCCCACACCCGTAATGCCGCCTACCGAGCCCATTTTTACTCGTCATATTGAAGAGATTGTGCCCGCTGAAGAAAATGTGGCATTCGATATGCAGGAAGTGATCCGGGTCCTGGTGGACGGCCATAGTTTCTTCGAATTAAAACCCTTATACGCGAAAGAACTGATTGTGGGACTCGGTAGCCTCCAGGGTCACGTCGTCGGCATCCTGGCCAACCAGCCCCAAGTCAAAGGCGGGATCCTGTTCCCCGACTCGGCGGATAAAGGCGCTTGGTTTATCCAACTCTGTCACGCCTACGAAATTCCGATGCTATTTTTGCAAGACATCTCGGGCTTCATGGTCGGCACCCACGTCGAACGTCAAGGCATCATCCGCCATGGGGCCAAAATGTTGTCGGCGCTCGCAGAAGCCACGGTGCCTCGCATTGCGGTCTTGGTGCGAAAGGCCTACGGAGCGGGGTATATGGCCATGTCCGGCGCTTCGTTCCAGACCGATGCGGTCTTGGCCCTACCCACCGCCAAGACTGCTATTATGGGGCCTGAAGCAGCCATCAATGCCATTTACTACAACAAAATTCAAGAATTGGTTGGGGCCGCGCGAGAGGAATTCATTGCCACCAAACGTGCCGAATATGACGCCGAGCTCGCCGTATTGCATGGCGCCTCCGAATTTTTCATCGATGCCGTAGTGCCTGGGGATCTGCTGCGTAATGAACTCATCTACCGATTCCAGATACTAGCGCGTAAACATGATACCAACATCCCCCGTCGCACTCTGGTGATCCGAGGATGACGGCCGCTCGACTGACCTCAGAGGAACGTCTCGAACGGCGTAAAGCGCGACGTCTTAATGAAATCCTGGATGGAGCCGCCACGCTCTTTTCCCAATTTGGCTACGAATCCACGACCGCCGATGCCATTGCGAGCGCCGTGCATCTGACTAAATCGGCGCTCTACACCTACGTCGGCAGTAAAGAAGAGATCGCCGTAAGACTCTTAGAACGGGTCATTTTACAGCTATTGCATGAGGCAGAAGCCATTGCGTCCCAGGAACTCACACCAAGCGCCCGAATTGCTGAGCTCATCGTGCGCCACATTGTCGTAGTCGGGAATCACCGGGCATCATCGTTGCTGTTTTGGCATTCCGAACACATCTTGTCGGCTGAGACCTATCCTGACCTCTACGCCAGCCGCGACCGTTACGAACAGTATCTCCGGGATTGGATCCAAGCTGGGATCGATAGCGGAGTTTTTAGGGTACGCGATGCTAAACTCGCAGGCTTCATGGTGCTCGGTAGTATGAATTGGGTCATTCGTTGGTTTTCTCGAAGCGGCCCGCTGCGCATTGAAAACATTGGTGCCGATTATGCGGCCATGCTCTTGGGCGCCCTCCAAGCGCCAGATTTTGAAATGAGGGATCGCGATGGCACCCCTATTAGGTAACCTCAGTCCGGAACAATTGGCACTCACGGCGCTCATTGACGAGATCGCCACCCGCTTTGACCGCCGCTATTGGCGGTCCTAAGAGCTGCCTTCAGGCCAGAGCGTTTCCGCAACGGCTCTGGTCCCGGCTCGCCGAGGCTGGCGTCTTAGCACTCGGGGTTCCCGAGGAATATGGCGGCTCTGGACTCGGCCTCTTCGAGATGGCTTTGGTGCAAGAACGCCTCGCGGCACACGCCCTACCCCTCCTGTTGCTGGTAGTCGGTCCGGGTTTAAGTTTTATGCCGATGATCCGTCACGGGACGTCTGCTCAAATTCAGCGATACGTGGCGCCCGCCATGCGGGGCGAGCGCATCCTGTGTTTTGGCGTTACCGAACCTGAAGCCGGGTCCAATACCCTCTTAATAGCGAGCAGGCTAGAGCCCACGTCGACCGGATTCACGTTAAGCGGCCACAAAACCTTTATTAGTGGCGCGGAGCACGCCGACCACATGCTTACCGTGTGCCGTTCTGCCCCGTACCCGGCGGGGTCCCGGGAGGGCATCACACTCGTCATGGTCAACTTGACGGCACCAGGTGTGACAATTCGCCCGCAGGCCATGGCAATCTCGACCTTGGACGGCCAGTGTGAGGTGTTTTTCGACCACGTGGCGATCGACCCTGAAGCAATCATTGGAACCCTCGGCGAAGGATTCTCTTACCTCTTTGAAGGTCTGAATGCCGAACGCATCAACGTCGCTGCGATGGCGGTGGGCCTCGGTCGTTACGGGCTTTCTCAGGCCGTCCAATATGCGCGCCAACGGCGAGTCTTCCACGAGGTGCCGATTGGCGCTTATCAAGGTTTGCAACATCCTTTAGCGGAAGCTTCCACGCACCTGGAACTAGCCTGGCTCATGACTCAAAAGGCTGCTTTTGAGTATGATCTCGACCGGTCCGCCAGCGGTCCCGCCAACATGGCCAAACTCGCAGCCGTCGATGCGGCTCTTGAAGCATTAGACATCGCCATTGAGGTGCACGGCGGCAATGGCTTTACTGAGGACTACGATCTTGTGAGTATTTGGACCCTGTGCCGTCTCTTAAAGACGGCGCCGGTGTCTCGAGAACTCGTTTTAAACTTCATCGCCACCCATCTTTTGGGCCTACCTGCTTCGCGGTAAGCCCTGGGGTGGCACCGTGTCCACACCATAAACCGGACCTTACCAAAAAAGGAGGAAGTTAGCATGGCATTACCATCCCACACCCGCCGTGACGGTGAAAATGAAGCCGCCTTCTTAGCGCGGCTTCGCGACAAATATGGAGGGCGAGCCACCATGGCTCGCATGTTGCAAGAGGCGATCGCGCGTACCCCCCAAAAGCTCGCGCTGGTCGATGGGGCCGGCAATCGGCTCACCTATCAAGAACTCGGAGACCGAATCGCCCGTTTAGCCGGCGGTCTTAGGCAAATTGGCGTAAATCCAGGGGATCGGGTGGCGATCATGATGCGTAGTCACGTCGATTATGTGGTGGCCTATTATGCCCTGATTACCCGCGGCCTGGTCATTGTCCCCGTCAATGTGCGGCTGGCAGCCCCCGAACTGACCTACATTTTGGATAATGCGGACGCGCACGTCATCTTAGCGGACGGGGAATTTCAAGGTATCCTAACAGAAGCCCTCGCCATGAGCGATCGGCCCCGCCGATGTTTTTGGACTCGGTCCGACAAAGCCCTAGACGGGATGACTTGGGACACCTTATTCCAAAGCATCCAAGAACCGTTTGGCGAGGTCGAGGAGTCCACTTTAGCCGCGATTTACTATACATCGGGCACCACCGGCAAACCGAAAGGCGCCATGATTACCCACGGCAACATGACCGCCGTGGGCCAGCAAAACGTAGAAGCGTGGTATTTCGATGACCCTAATGTCGTGGAGCTCGAGATTTCTCCCTTATTCCACGTCTCATTTCAAGAGTTTGGTCCGACCATTCATTCGGTTGGAGGCACCCTGGTCGTCGACAACTTCTCTCCGGAACGTTCGCTCGACCTTATCGATCAGGAAGGGGTTAACGCATTTTTCGCCGTGCCTTCTATGTTGCTTCTGATGTT
>JAKADW010000247.1 GCA_021820165.1 Bacillota bacterium | reverse complement strand
TCCCGGTTTATCCAATGATGGCGGTATAGATGGCCAAGCTGACGGGCGAGCGCGGCCCGGGATAAGGTGTGGGGAAAGAAGGCTACGGCGTGCTCAGTCGCGGCATAGCGAAACCGACGTCCGAGCGCCTCCACCAACGCGAGCTCGTTCTGACCATAAGGACTGCGCATGATGCGTCGGAATTCCCTCACCCGCATCTCCTCCGTCAAAGGCAGACGCTCCCCGGGGCGCGGGGTATCCCCCGTCGACGCGGAACCCCGGCCGGTGAATAATGGCGTATCTCGCTTAGTGGGCATGGCTCACCGCCGCACAGAAAACGGATTCTGCTTTCCTCTCATCAACCGGTCCTGCGATCCCCTGGCCAAGTCGACGCTGGGGCATCGTCCCGTTACCCCCACCTGCCACGTCGAGGCATTCGCCGACGCCCGGCACGGGTGCCGTTTGCCGCGAGTTCCAATAACGGGCCTCGGGATCAATGTGCTTAACTTTACCGCTCATAAAAACCTCCTATGGTTTGGTGAGTATAGCCGCGAACAAATATCGCGGCCAGATGGGTTTCTCCACAGCGACAACGTCACGTTTCCGCTTGCGACAACTCCTCAACGACATCTATTGGATCGTAAGGGTAGAGTGGGCGCTGCATCTGGCAAGGCACGTACCACACCATCCACCGTGCCCTTGAGAGGCACTACCATCGTCTACCGAATGAGGACGTGTTGTACATTCACGAAGGTTATTCGGATGTCCCTCGCGGGCCCCAAGGTAAGGTGTTGTAGGTGCCATATAAACACGGGCCTTCGCCGTGATTAGTTCAGCCGCAGGGTAGCCACCGCGGCCTTAGGGAAAATCCAACTCGTGGTCGCGGATTTCGGGATCATGAGGCGGCTGCTGTTCTCCCACTGTTTTAATTTCCCCCCTAGGGGCGCGGTGACTAAACGATCGGACGGGCGACCCTGGGAGCCCGTCCCAACTGCTCTTTATTCTCTTGCTTCTCTTAGGAGCCCGCACACTTAGGTTGCAAGCCGCACATATAGGTTGCTACCCCGCACATATAGGTTACGGGTTCTTGAACCGCACCTGCGGATGCTGGCTGTAGTCAACTCGCAGTTCACCGGTGCCCCCAAGGACCAAGTGGATGCCCAATCGCTTCAGGGCCGCCGCCTCCTCGCGGATAGATTGGCGCACGGCCTCTTGGGCTACCCGGGTCATGCCATCGCGCAGAGCCCCGACATCGCGAAGAATATCATCGATATAGCGAGTGTGCCTCCGGTGGCTTAGCACATGGAGGGCAAACGCGTGAGTGGCTCCATGTGCCAGCTGGTTGATTTCGGGTAAAAGTAGCGCGTAGCGCACGACCAGGTCGGTGTCGTAGAGCCGCATCCAAACAGCAGAAATTGTTACTTCCCAGAGTGCCCTGTCTCCCACGAATGCCCCGCCCGGGAGTGCCACTCGGAAGTCGTCTGACTCTCGTACCTCAGAGATGATCTGTCCCCAGAAGCGGTCCCCCGGTATCCCATTTTTAAGACGCGTCAATTCAACGGTGGCCGATTGCATTTCGTCAAGTTTTCCGCGCAACCATTTGGGGTGGTGGCGGGATACCCCAGCCGTCTTGGCCACACTAAAGGGATCGACCACGACGACCATGGGACCATCCTCCCCCATATCTTCCGTATGGAGGGCCTCCGCAAAAATGGCGTCGAGGATCTTCCGGTGGGTTGCCGTCAACTTCCCATTCACGCGCACGACGCCTCGGCTGGTCCGAAACTCCTCATTTTCGGAACGATATGGCCGCTTAAACGTCGGTTCAAACACGGGGACGCGTGAGATGTGGACGGGCGCAACAACCGGCCCCACATCCTCACTCTTCGGGCGTGCCGCCATGGCTCTCACCCTCCTCCCGCGCCAAGGCGAGATCCCGGAACCCGCGGGCCTGCGGCCGATTCGAAGTCCGCCGCCGGACTTCCTCAAGCCGGACCGGATTCTTAGTGTCTCGACTCGCGGATTCGCCCGCAAGAGCAAGCGCCCCGCCAGTTTCCCGAACTAGCCATAGGTCGCCGCTACTCTCGGCATAATTGACTTTCGTTGCCGAGAGAATCGCGTACCGATCGCGGCGCGCCACATCGAGGCCACGGTGTTGGACTTCAGCCTCAGTGGGAACCCGGAGTGATGCCGCCCAGCGCGCGTTCGCAATGATGGCGTCCGCCCCGCGACTGGCACTAGCGTGACCCGAACCCCCCAGCGACTTGCTCTCATGGTGGCCGACCAGTATGGCCGCTCCACTCGTGCGCGCCAACCGCTCGAAGCGCCCTAGCAATAGATCCATATCGGTATTCGAATTCTCGTCCAGCGCGTGGATGCGAATCAGTGGTTCTATAATAAGGAGCCGTGCTCCGATCACGAGTTGCTCGAGGCTGCACCATCCTTCTTCCCACACACCAAGTTTTCCGTAATCCCCTCTGCCCATAAAGCGAAAGTCTGGAAAATCAAGCCGGGTAGCCGAATAAATGTCGATCCGGTCCAACGCCCCATCTGACAGGGGTTCGCCGTAGAATTCGGCCCACTGGGCGATAGCCCGAATGCGCCGCCATATTTCCTCGGCGTCATCCTCAAGCGCCAGATAGACGACGCGGCCCGGCCCACCCACAGGCCAATGCTTGGACCCAAGTAAGGGCTCACCTGCCGCCACCGCAAGCATCATGTGCAGTGCGAGAAACGATTTACCCGAGGCCCCGCGGCCGTGGAGAATTCCCACGGTCCGAGGCGCCAAGCCCGGGAATACATCGTTGCGGGGCGGCGGTGCCCGCCGAACCATTGCGGCGAGGTCGAATGGTTGGCCAAAAATCGAGGTCGAGGGGCGTTTTGGATCCGGTTCCTTGCGTGGTATCATAGTTTCGGATGATTTTGCACCATCAAGCCCGCGGTCGGTCGCAACCGTTAGGGCTTCTTCATTTGTGCGCATGCTACGACGTCTCCTTTGCTGTCGTCATACCCTTTGGTAGGGGCCTAGCTGGCGTCGCCACTGTCGTTGGCGTCATCCCCACGCGTCACCCATTCGACGGGGATCAGGATGCGCTGACCGAGCCGGCGGTGCGGAATGGCACCAGCAAGAACCTCGCGATAAACCAAATACTCCGACACCCCTAGCACCACGCTGGCCTGCCGCGGCGAGCAGAACTTCTGGCTCGGCTCGATCGGTCGAACTTTACGTCCCATAAGAGAACACACCTTCCTTCTGTGCGTACGGTTGAGCGATACATTATTCAGTTGTCAAGGTACGACTTTTTACTACCTATGCTATACCTATTCAACATCAATTGGCATTTTTCCTCTTTAATAGGCAAAAAAATTCTCGCATTAGGTACAGTTTAGGTATAATGGGGTAAACGACGCCCAGGGGGTACCGGTATGGCGAGCCAGCTCACCTTAGGAGCATGGTTGCGGGAGTCGCGGCAAATTCGAGGCCTGACGCTCACGGGCCTCGCCACCGCAGCCCATGCAAGCAATCAATCAAACCTGTCCAAGTGCGAACGGGACACAGTTATTCCCGAACCCACGACGATGGCGAAACTGGCGCCCTATTATGGGTCACCATGGTTTACCGATGCCCAGAACGTTCTCTTCGTGAAAACAACCGCATGGATATTAGCAGGCCGCCCGGCATATCGGCCCGAAAGCCCTCAAGAAATAACCATGGCCAGTTATGTGGAGTTCGCACTGCAACACGCCGCGTTGGTCA
>JAKADW010000246.1 GCA_021820165.1 Bacillota bacterium | reverse complement strand
TGGAGGGATTGCTTCGCCTGTTCGCATCCGATGCGTCGCGCGTACAGCGAGTGACTCCCTTAAGTTTTCATCATCGTGCCATTAAAGAGCTAACCGAACGGGTCCCAGGTTTGGAAGCGGGTGTACTGTTAGTCGGCGCTCCCGTCGACTTAGCCCACATGGTGCGCGCGGCTGGTGTCCGGCTGGCATCCCTGAAATACGATTTGGTCAACCGCGACTTGGTTCACGAGATGCATCGAGAAGGGATTCTGGTTGGCGTGTGGACGGTCAACGATCCCGCGGCGATTGCGAGCATGGTGGATGCCCATGTCGATGCCATCGGTTCGGATCGTCCCGACCTGGTGCTTAAGGCGTTGGGGAGATAACGTGAAACCGCTTCGCCCTCCTCCAGCGCATAGCGATGGCGGGGATGATGCGGGTTTGGCTCCAACACGGTTCGCTGCCGGCTTGTTGAGCCGACTCCCACCGTCGCAGCCGCCGACTACGCGGATTCTAGGCGTGGAGGCTCTTTCGGGGCTCGCCCTCAATCCGCTGGGTTGTCGGCGTCGTCTGCGCATCGATGTCGCTGACGCCGTCGCTTTGTATTTCTTAAAATGAGGCCGAGAATGTACCGAACGCTCAACACCGAAGCACCCATCGGTGCGCGCCAGTGGGCGCTACCGGTGCATCTGGAATCCTTAGTCTCACACCCCGCCCATACCTGTACGAGTCGAAATGCGTCCGTGCACGGGATGGACCTCGGTCACTACGGAGTAGGCGACTGACACGGTATTCTTGACCCCATCAAAAGGTTTAGCGCTGGGAGACCACATGTTTGACGAGGGGAAGCAGCGGTCCCAAACGGTTGAAAGATGGGATCAGGTAAACGCCACGGATTAGCGGCAAGACCGCGTCCAAAAGGCCCAGAGCCAGGTCCATGCCGACCTCACCGGCATCGCTCGACGACCCCATCATTTTCAGCACGTCCTCTGGGATCTCAATACCGGGAACCTCATTGGAGAGATAGAGGGCCTGTCGATAGGAGACCAGCGGCATGATGCCAAGGATGATGGGAGGCAAGGGACGCCCACCCCAAGTGTCTAAAAAACGACTCAACTGGTCGGGACTATAGATAGGTTGCGTGAGGCAATATTGGGCGCCCGCGTCCAGTTTCTGCTCTAGTCGGCGGATTTCCCGCGGAAGGTCCTCGGCCGCGGGGTTCAACCCCACTCCAATTGCGAACCGGGTGGGTGAACCCAACGGCTGACCCATCGCATCGTGACCATGATTGAAGGCGTCCAGCACCCCAACCAAACCAATGGAATCGATATCGTAGACGGCCGTGGCGTGGGCATAGTCGCCAATTCCCGGCGGGTCTCCGGTGAGCGCGAGAACATTCCGGATGCCCAGCGCATACGCGCCCAATAAGTCACTCTGAATGCCCATTAAGTTCCGATCACGGGTGGTGAAATGGAGAATCGTCTCAACCAGGGCGGCGTCTTTAACCACCCGTGCGGCTGCTAATGCCGACAGGCGCACGTGGGCCATGGGCGAATCGGCAATGTTAATGACGTCAGCACCGGCGTCTACCGCTGTCTTCGCCACCGACACAAATCGTTCCAGATTGGCGCTTCGAGGGGGATCGAGCTCGACACTGACCAAAAACCGATCCGCTAAGATGTCGAGCACGGTTTCGTCGCGGGCGCTGGTCTCCTGGTCCGATGGCCGCCCCTCGTCGCTTAGGATCTGAACCGGTCGATCGGGAAGTTCCACCCCAGCGGAATCCCCTAAGTTTTGGGCAATGGCCTGAATATGGGCAGGGGTGGTACCGCAACAGCCACCAATAATCGTGCACCCCGCGGCCTTGAGCGCCGGCGCGATCGCGCCCATATAGGCTGCGCTTGCCGGATAGGCGACTTGGCCGTCCTGGACGGATGGCTCGCCGGCGTTCGGATAGGCCGCCACGGCTAGGCGATATTTTTGGGCGGCCTCTGTCATACGGAGAACGGCGTCAAGCAAGAGCGATGGGCCGAGACCGCAATTGGCCCCGATCATATCAGGGGGCCCACCCGCTAAATTCGCCAACGCTTCCACCGCCTGTTCCGGGGTGACCCCATAGAGCGTCGTGCCGAGGCGCGAGAACGTCAGGGAGACAATAATGGGGAGATCGCTCTCTCGACGAATAGCGGTTACCGCCGCCCGAATGGTAGCGACGTCAGAGGTGGTCTCTACAATGAAGCCATCGACGCCGCCCGCCAGCAAGCCAGCCACCGCCGGTTCGTATTGGGCGAGCGCCTGATCCATACTCAGTCCGGGAACAATGCGCGACTCAACCGGAGCGGCGAGCGGCCCCAGCGCGCCCAGAATATAGGCTGGCACACCGGAAATATCACGAGCGTGGCGCGCAATTTGCGCCGCTCGCCGGTTGAGTTCGGTGACGTCCGGCTTTAATCCCAGGGCCGCCAGTTTTCCCGGATTGGCGGAAAACGTGTGGGTTTCGAGCAAGCGAGCGCCCGCCTCGAGATAGGCCAAGTGCGAGCGCATAACCCGATCGGATTTAATGAGGGGCATCACCGGAAGCTCGCTCGCCGTCGTTCCTTGGCTTAAGAGAAATGTGCCCATCGCGCCGTCTCCGACCAGAAGCTGCTTACCTAACACGTCCCGAAACTCTTTCATGCTAAGCCCTCTTCTTCACGCACCGCCTGGACGGCGGCGACCATCACCTGAAGCTTCTGCCGCGCCTCCTCCCACGTTCGAGTCTTGAGGCCACAGTCAGGGTCGATGAAGAGCCGGTCAGCGGGGATAATATCCAGCGCCTTTTTGATGCCGGCCTTGACTTCGTCGACGCTTTCCTGTCGGTGGCTGTGAACGTCTACCACCCCCAACGCGAGCTCCTTTTGCGCTGGCCAAGGGTAACGGGCGATCAGGTCGAGGAGCGCAAAGTGGCCATTGGCCGCTTCCAAATCGAGTTGGCGGACGGGAAGGTCCAAGAGCGCTGGATAGATTCGGTCGAATTCGCCGTAGCAAATGTGGCTGATTGTCCGCACATTAAGCCCGCGAGTGACAATGTCCATCGCTTCGATGGCGAGGTCAATTTCCTCCGGGCGGGTAGAAATTGCCGGCTCGTCAATTTGGATATATTGAGCGCCCGCTTCCTCGAGAGCTTTGGCTTCCTCATGCACTAGGGCCGCCAGGGCCAACGTGAGCGCGCGCCGATCCGGGTAATAGGTGTTGAACGACCAGTCACAGATCGTGTAGGGTCCGGTTAACATGCCTTTCACGGGTTTTTCTGTCAGCGCCTGAGCCTCCTTCCAAGAGGCAACGGTAAGACCCGCGGAACGGCCCAGGGCGACCGGTCCTTCGACAATCGGTTTCCGATAATACCGGTTCCCGTAGGAGCGTACAGGAAGGCTCTCCGTGAATCCCTCCCAGTGCTCGGCGAAGTAGGCCACCATGTCGCCGCGCTCCATCTCGCCATGGACCAAGATATCAAGACCCAGGTCCTCTTGAAGCCGGATCACTTGACGGGTGGCCTCTTGTTCTGCGGCCCGGAGTTGGTCTTGCGAAATCTCGTGGCGGCGAAACCGCGTCCGTGCCGCCATTAACGATGGGGGTTTGGGGAAACTGCCCACGCTTGTCGTTTGTAAGGTATTAGCCATTCTCTATTCTCCGCCTCCTACCTCAATGTTTTGTCTTGTTTCCTTACCCTGTCGCAATCTTTCACGGTTTTTCGCTTCGGTTCCCTCTCGAACGGTCTTGCGTCACCGGCAT
>JAKADW010000245.1 GCA_021820165.1 Bacillota bacterium | reverse complement strand
AAACGCCGTTCGCCGGCGTTATTGGTTGTCGATGAAGCGCATTGCATCTCGGCGTGGGGCTACGATTTCCGTCCGGAATACCGGCGTATTCGGGCATTTCGCGAGATGGTCGGCAATCCTCCGTTGCTCGCCCTGACGGCGACGGCCACGGCGCGCGTCAAGGCAGATATCCGCTTTCACCTGACCATCAATGAGGAACCCTTTGACCTGGTAGACGGGCCGGTGGATCGCCCCAATTTGTTTTTAGCCGTTGAAATGGTGGCGTCGACCAAGGCTCGGGAACGACGGGTGGCGGAATTGGTCCGCGAGGCCGACGGCGGGGTCATTGTCTACACGGGCAGCCGGGCCAACGCGGAGTATTGGGGGCGTACGTTATCGGGGCTCCTCCATGAGCCCGTCCGCCCGTATCATGCTGGCCTAGCACCTTCCGTACGTCGTCGAATCGAGCAAGAATTTGTGGGCCGAGCCGTACGGGTGGTCGCGTCCACCACGGCGTTTGGCATGGGCATCGATCGCAGTGATATACGGGCGGTCATCCATGTTCATGTGCCGGATTCCCTGGACGCCTACTATCAGGAAATTGGGCGCGCCGGTCGCGATGGAAAGCCAGCCTCGGCGGTGATGGTGATATTGCCGATGGACGTACACCGACGCGAACGATGGATTCATGCAGAGAGGCCGGAAGCGGCATGGATTCTTGAGATTCTGTCTCGTCTTCAAGTTCAGCCTGCCAATCGGCCAGTGATTTGGCAAGTCGAGGATGATGATACGCGTACTCCTGTTTTGTTGTCTGTGCTCGAGGAGATGGGCGCCTTGACGCTCACCGGCGGAGCGCGAGGAATTCGTGTGGTGCGGCATGCACAAGCGGCCGTGGAAGCGGAGGCAGTGATTCATCGTCTCGAGCAATTTTGGCACCGTCGCCGGGAATTGTTCCATCATATGCGGCGCTATATTGAGAGCCCCAGCTGCCGACGGGTTCCGCTATTGGCCTATTACGGGCAATCATCGAGGCCGTCTTCGCGGTGCTGCGATCAGTGCGCCAGCGGGAATAGGGCAACGGTATCGCCGCCTGCAGATTCTCAATTAGTGGAGCGGCTCAGGGTGTGGCGATCTAGGGAGGCGCGGAAGGCTGGCGTTGAGCCGTACATTGTGATGAGCGACCGTGACCTGGTGGGGCTGGCGGCAAAACGCCCCAAGACCTTGGACGCGTTAGCCCAATGTCATGGGATGGGACCTCGTCGGATGGCGAAGTATGGCCAAGCACTCATGGAGATTTTGGCCCAAGCAAGCCGGGAGGGAAACGGGGTGGAAGTGGACCAAACCTCGGCCGCCGACCGGGCCGCCTGGCTATTTCGAGCGGGAGTGCCCTGGGATCGGATTCGGGCAGAAGTGGCACGAAGTGACGCGACCTTGCGGGGCTACTTCATCGCATGGATTAAAACGGCGCCCGAAGTTGAATGGCGCCATTACTTAGCTACATGGTTTACCCGCGAGGAATACGAAATGATGGCCGAGGTGATGGTGGAACTCGGAACGGAAAGATTGCGGCCATTATTCGACGCCCTATCCGGGCAATTTCGCTTTGATCAATGGGATGTGGCTCGGGCCGTGTTTCTTCGGTTAGGGCGAGCGGCCTACCAGCGCGGCGAGGTAGACGCCTAAGCTGACCGAACCACCGCTTGCCAGGAGCTTACAGGCCGCAGTCGACGGATTCTTCCGCATTTTGGGATCGGAGAGATAGAAGCCAAGGAGTCCGCGGCTCACATAACGGTGAAAGGATGCATCAGGCAGGGGCCCGGCCCGCCGAACGCATTCGTGGTAGATGGCGCGGATGCGCGTCACAGCCTCGGCCGGGGTGGCATAATAGGTGACAAAATTGAGATCCCCGCCATTTAGGTCTTCCTCCTGATCGACAAAGTAATCCAGCAAAATGTGCAAGGCTCCCACCCAGGGGAAGTAAAGAGACGTGAGCGCATCAACCTCCCGCGTGGTGGGATGGGGGCGTGCCGCGAGGTTCAGAAGGGCAAAGAGTCCCAAAGTGGAGCCGCTGGCAGCAGCGAACTCCCACCAAAAAAGCCCCAGTTGCGCCGGACATTCGCGCCGCCACCACTCTTCCAAGTGGGGCACCCGTTCTTCCGCGGGACCGTGTTTGAAAACCTGCAAATCGATGTACAGGGAGACCAGTCGGGTCATGGTGGACCGCACCGCATCATAGCCGGGGAATTGGGTTAGGGCGGTGCGGCATCGGGTGATGAGATCGACGACATAACCGCCGTCATCTTGATGGGGGTGCAAGGCGTAATAGTCCCGAAGGCCGGCTTCGGGGACAATAGCATCCAGTAGCGATTGATGCAAGAGACGGAGGTTATCAGGGTCGGTTGATGGGCCGCGGTCGGTCACGGTGTCCAAAAAGTCGCAGAGCGTTTGGTAGGGTAGGAGGAACTCTAATAAGAAACCCGACGGATCGCGTGACGGCCCGCCGAATACCCCACCGCCCTCGCAATGAAATTGTTTGGTATCCAGCGAGCTTAAGGCTTGGGCCCTCAATTCCGGATGAGGTATGTCCAGAGCACGCTGGCGTAGCGGCTCGAGCCCACGTACGACATGCGGTCTTACCTCGCCAAAATATTCGCGGCCCCACTGCCAGGGTTTCGTCCATTCCGCCATTGACCCTGCCCCCCTCTTCTTATCATACTGTCGGGATGAGGCGACTATTAAAGCAAAAATGACCACCAGGGGCGCTTGTCTTCAGGTGGGCGCCCTGTCAATCCAACCCATAGGCGCCATCCGATGAGGACGACCGTTCCTCCAGCCGAGGCCGCCGTTACCAGTGCCTGCCAGGGGGGTGGCAACGGACTCATGGTGGCTACGAGCACCATGCCAATACCGACCCCAATCCATTGGGAGAGCCTCCGGGAGCGGTTGCTGGCCATCACCAATCTCCTCCACAGTCAATTGACGTCATTATACGGCGGGTGTAGGGGCGCTGCCAGCCCCTAGAAGAAGAGACGGTGCAAACCTGCACCGTCTCTTGATGCTGAAATCCCGTTATTGCTTTTTCAGGGGAGGAGCCGAACGTTCGGGACGATGGTCAAAGTCGGGCTTCAGGGGTTTGAAGTCTTGAAGGATACGCTCGATTTCGACGATCGCCCGATCCAACTGTTCATCGACTCCCTGAGCCATTGCCTGGGGCGTTTCTTCCACCACAATATCCGGATCCGTCCCATAATTCTCGACCGTGAGCCCCACGTCTTTAAACCAAAAGGCATCTTCTGGCTGGCTGGTTGATCCCCAGTCCACTAGGGCATATCGGGGATCGATGCCAATGACTCCGCCCCAGGTGCGTGTCCCGATTAGTGGACCAAGATGCATCAGCTTGAATGAATGGCTGAAGATATCGCCATCGGACCCTGCGTGCTCATTGGTGAGGGCCACCATTGCCCCTGTTGGGCTCTCGTAGGGGTAGGGCTGGATCCGACCTTGGCGTAGTCGCGAGAAAGCGATGCGTTTTCGCCCCAACATTTCTAAAAGGAGAGGCGAAACGATGCCGCCGCCGTTATAGCGGACATCGATGATGAGACCCTCACGTTCGTACTCGGCCAAATACCCGCGATGAAACTCCGCGTAACCAGCGGTTCCCATGTTGGGGACGTGAATGTAGCCCACCCGGCCACCAGTCTTTTCGTGAACATAGGCGCGATTGGCTTCCACCCATTCGCGGTACCGAGCAGGCACCTCGTTGGCGAGCGGTTTCACGACCACG
>JAKADW010000244.1 GCA_021820165.1 Bacillota bacterium | reverse complement strand
GCACCGATGACAGCAGCCGTTCGACGCCCATGCCAAACCCTACCGCAGGCACCGCAGTTCCACCCAATGCTGTCGTGAGGCCATCATAGCGCCCTCCTCCAAAGAGGGCCGTGCCTTCTCCTAGCTGAGGATGACCGACTTCGAACACGGTCCGCGTATAGTAATCGAGTCCTCGGACCAAATACGGATCCCGCATAATATTTCGTCCCGCGTCTTGCACGAGGGTCATCACCTGTTGTTGATGGAGGCGACAATCTTCGCACCAATAGTCCGCAATATCGGGGGCTGCTGCCCGGATTGCTACATCAATCTTACAATCCAATAGCCGCAAAGGATTGCTGTTAATTCGTGTTTGGCAATCTTGGCACAAGTCTGAACGTCGACTTTGATAATATGCCACGAGCGCCTGGCGATAAGCTGGACGACAGGTAGTGCAGCCGATCGAATTAACGCGTACCACCGGGTTAAGCAAGCCCACTGCCTCAACCGCTGACAGGGCTAAAAAGATGACTTCGGCTTCAGCTTCGGGACGGTCCGAGCCGTACAGTTCGGCTCCGAATTGGGTGTGTTGACGGTACCGCACCGCTTGGGGTTTTTCCCTCCGAAACATCGGCGCCCAGTAGGTTAATCGCACCGGTTGAGGAGCCGCGTTTAGTCCATTTTCAATGTAGGCACGCGCCACTGCCGCCGTTCCTTCGGGGCGAAGGGTAAGATCGTCCCCGCCCACATCTTCAAAGCGGTACCGTTCATGCTGCACAATGTCGGTTGTTTCTCCAACCCGCAGAAAAACCGACGACTGTTCCAAAATCGGTGTTTCGATTAAATCGAATCCATACTGAGTGGCTAGTCCCATGGCCCTTGTGCGAAATTTTTCGATACGCCACGACTCCGGCGCCAAAACGTCACGCATTCCTTTGGGGCGTTGAAATTCTATTGAAATCACACGATAATCCTCCTATGTTGCCGACTCGGTCGGGGAATCAATAATGACCGTAACGGGTCCCCAGTTGATCAACTCAAGATCCATATCGGCCCCAAATTGTCCCGTCTCCACCAATACGCCTGAATCCTTTAACTGGGCCACAAATTCTTCATACAATACCCGCGCATCCATAGGTGGCGCAGACTGGCTAAAATTTGGTCGATAGCCGCGCGCCACGTCCCCATAGAGAGTGAATTGGGAGATGACCAAGAGGCTACCTCCCACCTCTTGCACGCTTTGCGTCATTTTTTGGTCGTGATTGGCGAATACACGAAGGCCCGCTACCTTTCGGGCCATCCAAACCGCATCATCCTTCGTATCATTCTTACCAACCGCTATCAGGACTACTAATCCCAGTCCAATAATTCCAATCGAATGCCCATGGACTCGTACTTGAGCACCCCGCACCCTTTGTACCACCACTCGCATGGCGCTCCATCACGCTCGCTCTCGGCTCACTCGTTCCACCCGTTGAATATAGGGCAAGCTTTCCAAACGATCAATAATGTGCGTCAGTTGCGTTAAATTCCTTATCTCGAGCCTCACATTCACAACCGCGGTTTTGTCACGAAAACCACGAGCCTTGGCCGAAATAATATTGGAATCCGCAACCACATTAGCCACATCGGCCAAAAGTCCCGCTCTATCCCACGCGTAGACCGCAAGTTCCACGGGGTGGGGAGCTAATTCGGCTTCAGTAGCATCCCAACTGACTTCAACTAGACGCTCAGGCTCACGACTAAGGTCTCGTTCATTAGGACAGCCAATACGGTGCACCGAGACCCCACGACCACGGGTCAAAAAACCAATAATCGGATCACCGGGAACCGGCTGACAACACCGGGCTAAGCGCGTCAACATCTTGCCCTGACCCCGAACTAATATCTCCGATCCCCCTGCCGGGGGCTTACGGCCACCTGGCGCTCGAACCCCTTTTGTTTCTTCTAACGATGTGGGATTGACCGGGGTCCCCATTTGACGGGATAGTTCCTCTTTAATGCGCCCAACCGCGTGTACGGGATTGGTCGCCCCGTCACTAATGTTAATGGCTAATTCTTCAATATTTCCGTAACCTAATTTTTTTACTATGTCGAGGAGCCGTTCATGTGGCAACGTTAAACTTGCTCGTCGCAGCTCTTTATCCAACAGCTCTTGGCCACGAACCAAATGCTCATGGCGCCGTTCTCGGCGCAACCATTGTCGAATTCGATTTTTGGCTTGGGATGTCCTGACCACCGAAAGCCAGTCAGCACTAGGGCCTGGAGATTTGCGGTTCACCAACACTTCGACGATGTCCCCACTTTCCAGCGCCGACGCCAGTGGCACAATCCGCCCGTTGACCTTAGCCCCAACACAATGATTTCCGATATCCGTGTGAATCCGATAAGCAAAGTCTATGGGAGTAGCCCCAGCCGGTAAATCTAACACATCCCCCTTAGGCGTAAAGACAAACACTTCATCGCTAAACAAATCAATACGCAGTGTTTCCATAAACTCACTGGCATCGCGCATATCACGTTGCCATTCTAGTAGCTGGCGCAACCATGACAACTTTTGCTCAAAATCCCGATCCGGTTTGCCCCCTTCTTTATAGCGCCAATGAGCGGCAATGCCGTATTCGGCTGTATGATGCATTTCAAAGGTACGGATCTGAACTTCTAAAGGGTCTCCTAGGGGACTGATAACGGTCGTATGAAGGCTTTGATACAAATTGGATTTAGGCATGGCAATATAGTCTTTAAATCGCCCAGGAATCGGCTTCCACAATGAATGCACCAATCCCAGAACCGCATAGCAATCTTTGACCGATTCTACCAGTATGCGCACAGCCACAAGATCGTAAATCTGCCCGAAGTCCTTACCCTGGCTCACCATCTTTTGATAAATGCTAAAGAGATGTTTGGCGCGTCCCGAGACCTCAGCCACCACCCCCATCGATTCCAGACGGGTCGTTAAGTCGCTTATGACTTCATCGACAACCTGCTCGCGCTCCTGCCTCTTGCGCGCCACACGTTCTTTCATCTGCTGGTAAGCCTCAGGTTGCAAGTGCTGAAAGGCTAAGTCCTCAAGTTCCCATTTAATCCGAAAAATCCCTAAACGATGGGCCATCGGAGCGTAGATTTCCATCGTTTCGCGTGCAATGCGTTGCACGCGATCAGCCGTCAGATGTTTCAACGTCCGCATGTTGTGCAATCGGTCGGCTAATTTTATTAAAATCACTCGAATATCTTTAGCCATGGCTAAAAACATTTTACGCAGGTTTTCCGCTTGTTCTTCCTCACGGGTCCGAACCTCGAGGCGGTCGAGTTTCGTCACCCCATCGACAAGTTGCGCGACCTCCGACCCAAAACGTTCTTCCACGTCCTGTAAGGTAAAATTCGTATCTTCAACCACATCGTGTAACAATGCTGCAATGAGCGTTGGCACATCCATCCGAAGATCAGCTAATATGCCCGCCACAGCTAAAGGATGATCAAAATACGGGTCACCCGACGCACGACTTTGTCCCTGATGGGCCGACTCGGCGAACTCCAGTGCTTTTAAAATTTGTGCCCCTTCTGGCGAATCAGAACGAAATCCAAAGCGTTCAATAAATTCTGTGGTAGTCATCGGGCTCCCCCCTTTCATGGTTGTTATTTATAGGACGCTTCACATTTTGGCCAGTGCATATACCGGAACTTGGGGCATCAATCGCTGTCTGCCTCCTAAGTCCGTGAGTTCCACCATAAACATACCGGATACAACCGTCCCACCAAGCTGCCCTATTAGACGTTGTGCGGCCTG
>JAKADW010000243.1 GCA_021820165.1 Bacillota bacterium | reverse complement strand
GAGCTCTCGGGTCACCGCGTCCGGTCGTATGCCCTTCTGATAGACGGCGACCAATATGGCCTTGTCCAAGTGATCCCCCCAATTGTTCTCCCTTAACTATCCCAGCCCAAAGTCCGCCGAACATCGGGGTTTTTAAGGCACTCTTTCATCCCCTCAGCCAATGGCAGTACATCCCATTCAGCTTCGCATACCCAACGGAGCGCATCGATATCCGACGACGGCTGTAACTCGCCGACCGCATCTTTGACCAAAAAATCAATGAGCACATAATGATGAGATTCACTCACCAGTTCTGCAACGTAAATAGGCTTGGTGGCGGTCACGGTAAGTCCGGTCTCTTCGCGGAACTCCCGGGATACCCCTACCCGAAGGCGCTCTCCAAAATTTAAATGACCACCGGGGAACGCCCAGAGCCCACGTCCAGGGTCCTTGGCCCGGCGCCCTAGTAGCACCCGGCCCCGAGACACTAAAATGCCGGCGACGCCAATTTTAGGCGTTTTCGCCATCATGAGCATCCCCATCGTAAACGGTGAGCTCCCACTCATCGTCAAACTGGCGGAGCCCAAAAATAAGCCCGCGCTCCTTTAAGGACTGATTCAAAAACGTAACCACCTGATATGGTCGAAACCCGTCGAAACGCCGCTGGGCAAGCCGCGTTAATTTTGCATGTTGGGCAGACAGCTTCATGGCATGCACCTCGCCTTCTCTGCCTCTATTATATCCCAGAAGCGCCAGAGCTCGGGGCCAAAAAGCTACCACATTCATGCATGGGGGAAATGTGATGACAGGAGATGCAGTTAATCCTAACATGCCCCGCCCAAGCTCCCGACATACTAAAGGTGTCACCAAAAGGAGGTGCGCCAAGCATGGCTAAGTGGACAAAGACGCCGTCGGTCCTGCCGAATGACGTACGCGATAAATTTAAGTACGAAGTCGCGAGCGATCTCGGCATTCTGGACGAAATCAAAAAGAAGGGCTGGGCGGGCATGCCCACCCGACAGCTCGGCCGCGTGGGCGGAAAGATCGGCGGGAACATGGTCAAAGTGATGATCAAGTACGCCGAAGAATCTCTAGCGCAAGGTGACAAATTGGAGTAATCGAATATCGAATTCTAGAGGAAACTGGCGAGCCGTGCTTCGCCAGTTTCTTAATAGTGAATGGCCCCGAAATCCAGACCTCATCCACCGCCTAAGGTTCTCCTGGACCCTTTTGCATGCTATCATACCGCTAAGGGAGGCGAGATGATGACCCAATCTGTTGACTATTGGACAGGCATTCGACCGCGTGCCAGAAGGGCGACTCCGGAGAATCCAGCCCTCAGGTGGTGCGCCCCGAGTGAAGACCCCAAGGAAGACACCGCACGTTACAATCCCTAACGTTGAGGCGCCACAGAACGTTGGCCCAAGGAGGATACGATGAAAGATCTATCCTATTGTCGGCATGAATTTCCGAGTTTGCAGCGGACCGGCCCGGATAATCGTCCGCTGGTCTTTTTAGATGGTCCCGGAGGGAGCCAAGTACCCTCGTCGGTGATAACCGCCATCAGCCATTATTATATCCGGCACAATGCCAATACCCACGGGCAATATGAGACCAGCCGGGAAAGCGACGCCGTCATCCTGGCGGCACGAACGGCAATGGCCTCAATGCTCGGCGCCGAGGACCCGAGCACGATTTCGTTTGGTCAAAACATGACTACCTTGAACTTTTTTTTGAGTCAGGCTATTGGCCGGACGCTAGCGCCGGGCGATGAAGTCATTGTGACCGAACTAGACCACGATGCCAATGTCGCTCCCTGGCTCCTATTGGAAGAACGGGGTGTGGTCGTTCGTGAGGCGCCCGTGTTGGCTAGCGGCGAACTCGACATAGAGGCCTTTCAGGGGCTCATATCCCCTCGTACTCGGGTCATTGCCGTAGGCTGGGCCTCCAACGCCGTAGGCACCGTTAACCCGCTCAGCCAAATTGCCGAGTGGGCCCACCAGGTCGGCGCGCTGTTCGTGGTGGATGCCGTGCATTGGGCTCCACATGGCCTCATCGACGTCCAACAGTTGAAGCCCGATGCGCTCTTATGTTCAGCTTATAAGTTTTTTGGCCCCCACATCGGGGTCCTCTACACTCGTCCGGGGCTTCTTGACAACTTGCCTACGTTCCGAGTGCGGGCCCAGGCGCCCCACGCGCCGGAACGCATAGAAACCGGCACTTTGAATCATGCCTCCCTTCAAGGACTCATTGCGGCCGTGGACTTCATCGCATCTTTCGCCGAGAATCCGGACGAACATAGTCGAACTCGCATACGGCAAGCGATGGCCCATATCTATCATTACGAGCACGAGTTAGCGGCCAAACTCTATCGTGGACTGCTGGCGATTCCTCAAGTCCGCCTCTATGGTCCCCCCGTGGGGGCACAGGACCGAGCCCCGACCATTAGCTTCACACTGCGTGACCGCTCATCAGTCGCGGTGGCCCACGATCTAGGAGAACGGGGTATTTTGGCGTGGGATGGAGACTTTTATGCCATCACCCTCATCGACGGCTTGGGGGTGAGAAGTCAAGGAGGGTTGGTCCGCCTCGGACTCGCTCCCTACAACACGCGAGTTGAGATCGACCGGACGCTGGAGGCTATTGAAAGCATCGCCAGCGACTAATCCTCAACACGGAATGCCGCCTTAATAACCCCTTGGCGCTGAACTAATACCTGGTTTAGCGCCGCTTTATATTCGCTTAAGCGAAACTGGTGCGTAACCAAGGTCTCCAGCGGTTGGTGCATGACGCTGTATAGCGAGAGCACCGCCCGGAACGTGTCGCTGCCGCCATCACCGTAGCCATATGATCCCACCAGGGTCACGTGACGCGCCCAAAGAGGCGTTGCGTCAAATGAAGCTTGGCTCACCCCGCCGAGCAATAGACTCTGCCCGCCGGGTGCCACCCATCCGATGGCGTCAGCCAATGCCCGAGGACTCCCAGCCGTGACCACAACCGCATCAAATCCCCGCGGGTAAAAGGGTCGGAAGCCGCGCAAGGTTGGGAGCGGCGCACCGGTTACCCGTTCGATACCGTCCACATATCGGGCACCCATAGCGCGGGCCACTTGCGCTTGAGTCGGGTATTTGGCCAGTACTGAAATGGTTGCCGCTGGATACAGTTCCGAAATCATGGCCGTCGCCAACTGCCCTAAAGTCCCGGCTCCTATG
Organism: Bacillota bacterium; assembly: GCA_021820165.1. Next base: position 587 of record JAKADW010000243.1, on the reverse strand, counting down.
ACAAGCACTTCCTTGACAACCGCCCAATTCAACCGCCGCAAACCCGCTAGCACAACCGCGCCAGGTTCAGCTAATACCGCCCGTTCGTCAGGCATGGCATCTGGCACCCTCACGAGTTGCTCCTCGGGTGCCCAAAGCATCTCCCCCCACCCGCCGGGGAGACGCCGATGGTATCCGAGCATGAGACCAGCACCGAGTCCGGGGTCGGCCCGGCGAAGGCAGTCCTCCGGTTGCCCCAAAACGCAATATGCACAAGGGGGTAGACGCCGCGATTGGCAAGATAGCGTTGGTATGACCACCACGCGTGTGCCATCGCTGGTGTTGGCAAGAATCTCGTGACCTAACACCGCCGGGAACGATGTCATCGGCCGGAAATAGGGGCTGACATGGCCCTTCAAGAGCGTGATGTCCGACCCACAAATGCCGCTCAAACGCGGGCGCACCGGGGTCCATCCCTGAGGCAGCCCCTCGGGCTCCCAGATTTCCCGAAAACGCAGGCGAGCCAGAGACCCAGATAACCCCACAAAGGCCCGTTGCAACCCGATTCTTCCCCATGAAGCCGAATACATTAAGCCCCGCACGCCCGT
>JAKADW010000242.1 GCA_021820165.1 Bacillota bacterium | reverse complement strand
CGTTTTGAAGATAGACAAAGTGATTGGACGAGGAGGACGCCCCATACTCTTTGGCCAAATTTTCCGCCTGACTGTACGTGAGAGCCGCCGCCGTCCCACTACCCGACCAATCGTATCCATAACCCGGAATTCCGAGTATCAACTTCGATGGGGGAACTACCGAAATAGAGTAATCCAGCACCTTCTTCACCCAACTCGGCGAAGCGATAGGCCCGGGAGAACCGCCGGCGTAGTGTTGATCATAGGCCATCACCATAATGAGGTCGCATGCCTTCCCGAGCGCTCGATAGTCGTAGGCGCCGGTCCAGCTGTTATTCGGTTGGTTAGCCGTCTCCGCCGGCAAGGAAAGGGTCACGTAATAGCCGTGACGATGAAACGTGCGGGCCAGTGCCTCAACAAACGTAGTGAAATGGTGACGTTCGCTCGGCGCGATACCTTCCCAATCGAGATTGATCCCGTTGTAGCCATTGGACTCCACCAGCGTCAACATGTTTTCAATGGCCCGTTGGCGCGCGACTGGCGAGTTCAATAACGGGCCAAATACGGGTTGACCGGCCATGTTTTGGACTAAAGCAAACGTCCATAGATTGTGTTCTTCCGCCAACTTTAATACCCTCGGGTCGGTTGACCCAGAGAGGGTGCCCTGCGCATTGATTTGATACCAAAAGGGAATAATGCCGGTAAGCACCGGCAGGTAGTGCTTCAGCATGGCCGTCGCGCTAGGCGCGTTGCCGGGGTTATAGAAGTATCCCAGCACCATCCCGGGCGGAAGACCATTAACCGGATCTCTGGCGTGATTGGTTTTGGTTGCCAAAGCAATGGTTTCCGACGATTTAACGGGCTCAACCCTCCCCAGAAGCGAACGGTCCCACCCCCGAACTTGGCCTGCCCCAGGGCCCAAGAGGAGCGTCAACGCTCCAACCAAAAAAATGAAAGCCCCTACCAGAAATGCTGTCCGTCGCTTCTGCTGTCGGGTTGCGCTTCCGCCCACCTGAATCCCTCCGATCCAGGATATGCCAGGAAGAGCCCGACTAGACCCGCTCCTTTGTCTCTACTCGGGAAATCGGAGGGCCTGGTTTCTGCGCTTTCAGTCTTGGTACCATCCACTTCACATAAAGAACGGCCGCCCCGACAATGGCCAGAACGAATACCAGGGACCACGGGAAGCCGGACTTGGTCACCGGGGTCAAGAGGGCTTCCACCCCTAACCCCATAAAGATGAGGCCCGACACGATGGGCACGAGAGGATAACCGAACGCACGAAAGGGGCGGGACCGATTGGGTTCTCGGCGACGCAACGAAATGACCAAAGCAGAAGAGAGGGCGTACATGAACGACTCAACGCCGGCTCCAGCATTGATGAGGAACAAATACTGGCCCGTTAGATACACGCCCACGGCCAAGCCAAAAGATATTACCGCTAAAGCGATGAGGGCATTCTGGGGCACAAGCCTTTTATTCAAACGCGAGAACCAGCGCGGCAGCACCCTTTCGCGGGCCAAAGCATAGACAAATCGGCTGGCGGAAAGGAGTCCCCCATTAAAGGTGGTCATAGCCGTGGTCAAGGTGACAAACGCCATCCACCAAAAGCCAAATGGTCCCAAGGCGCGCATCCCCACCAGCAATTGTGGCACAAAACTAGACGCCAAGACATGAGCCTGGGGGAAGGCGACTGTCAAAGCCAACGAAAAGAGACCAAATGCCACCGCGATGAGGCCCAATGCAATATACATACCGCGCGGGATAGCGCGGAAGTCGCGAAACTCTTCCGCTAAGGGGGTCACCCATTCAAATCCCACAAAAATGAAAATGCCCAGCGCGACGGCCTCATACCACTGGGAACCAAGATGGAAAAAGTGGAACTGATTCAGGTGGGGCGTCTTTAGAAGCACCACGACCGAAAAGACGATTAAGGTCCCTAGGAGTATGAAGGCATTGGCATCCTGTACCCGGCCTGCCATCTTAATGCCACGGGCATTGGTCCAAACAACCACGCCCAGCAACAGCAAAATCCACACCAATGCCGGGACCGCCGGAACCGCCGCGGAAAACGTATGCCCGAGGACAAACGCGTCAGCCGCGATGACAAACACCACCGTCAACATGTACACCAACGAGCTCACCAAGGACGTTTGATCGTTCACGCCACGCCGTATCCAGACCCTAATGGCGGCGGCCGATGGGAACAACCCATTAAGCTCGGAAAAATTGCTGCCGGCGAAAACAATGAGGACTCCTGCTACCAAAATGGCAATCCAGGCAGATTGCCCCGCGACATATTCCGCGACTTCTACGGCCGCCAAAAAATTGACGGCGGCCGAGGCAAGCCCCGCACTGGTGGAGATGGCCGTCCTGAGGGGGAGAACGCGCGAAAGCGAATTTTGCATTCTTATTCTCCCCAAATGAGGAGAGTCAGAATGTCAAGTCGCATCATGTCGTCCTGTTGGCCATGGACCAACAGGTCTCCATTGTTGTATGGCTCAGTGGGCGTCATCTGCCCCGAGAATATGGCGGTCAAAGTCCCTTCCGGGGCCTCAATAAGCATGTCCGGATTATCGACAGCTCCTGAGCCCGCTTCGACCTCGCCCTTGTCACTTACCAGCCAGTGAAGAGACTTCGTGTCGGCGGACTCCAGTTGAATACGGCGGGACCAGTCCCGATTCATTTCGCGTAGGCGGGCATTCTTGTTGCACTCGTTCACAAATTGCTGTAGCGCTTCCATCAAAGTCATCTCATTCGTCCTTTACGAGGAAGTTAGGGGCACGATGCTCCCCTCCAACCCTGTGGCCTCAACGACCGCGGCCCAGCGAGAATCATCGGCCGTCAATCCGGACGCGGCTATTAGCGCCGCCTCTATGACATTGGTGCCATAGCTGCGCCCATTCAAAACCGGGGTGGTTGTCACTAACAGACGAACCCCGCGTTCCTTAAGAAGCTCTACGTCCTGTCGTGTGGTCGTGTTGGTGATCACGACCTTTCCGTTAAGTGATGGGGGCATATAGCGGTGAATGTAATGAAAATCGCCCGCGATGATGTCGGCTTCATCAAAATAGCGATGATATCGCGGATCACCCGCTTGGGTCTGTGCATCACCGACAGGGTACAGTTGGTCGAATGGCATTTTCGCCAGTTCAGGAAGGAGTTTTCGCGCCAATTCTTCCAATTCGTCGGCCGAGCGGATGGGATAGTTGATCCGGCTCGCAAAAATAAGATCGCCCGCGACGAGCGGGTAGCCGAGCTGCTCAAATGATTCCGCCATCCCGAAGCGATCCATGGCCGAGACCATTAATACCTGTTGCCCCGGATGAATGAGCTTCTCGTTGTGGAGTCGCTGAATAATGCGCCGCTCCATGGTGTCCTTAATACCGCTACCGTCGACAACCGGGGTAACCTGCGCGGCCTCCGCCAATAAACGGGCGTCCCGGATTTCATAGCGGTGTTGACGCACCACCAAAAAACGATCAATCCCCCCGAGCCCGATGGCATCCACCTTACCGTCCAACGACTGAATGAGTTTAACGGCCTGGGCCATGTCGCCGTTGGTCCCTCGGCGAGATACCTGCACGGTCTCGCCCAATAGGGTGAGTTCCCCCTGATTATCGCGCTGACGGCTTCCCAAACTCACACTGACGACCGATTTCACCGAAGTCCCCCAATCGTGTGCACAGTTCTGTACACACGATTATAAGATGGCCGACGCCCAATAGCCAGTCCAGTGCCCGAGACCGTTTCAGGCAAGGGGACGCATGGTGGGAAAGAAGATCACGTCGCGAATCGATGG
>JAKADW010000241.1 GCA_021820165.1 Bacillota bacterium | reverse complement strand
TGAGTCAAGCCCTAGAGGCCTCTCGCGAGTAAGAAGACGGCGAACTTTTCCCAGCAGACTCCACCTCACATAATCCCGAACCCGCACGGGTTCGGGATTATGTCAATTCGAACCCCTATGACAAGTCGGCCAAGCCGGAGACGTCACCACGAGATAGCCGCCTTCTTCCACTGCATGCTTCATCTTTGCACCTCCTAATCGACCACCATATTCCCTGTTAGGCAAAGGATTCCATGATTTTTGGCATCACGGTCCGTCTACTGGGAGGCTCCGCCTGGCATCTTTTGAAATCCCATTAACGTGTACGTGTCAAAATTGGCATCTATGATAGTCGTTAATTGCAGACCGGCGGAAGCGGCTATCTGCTTTAAACTCTCTACCTCATAGGTGACTCCCGCCCTAGAAGACACCATTACATTGACATCGAATAAGGCTGCCCAGTGCGTCCGATCCCGAAAGTACCCCACCACATAAAGGGTTCCAGAGTCCGCCAAACATTGCGCGAGGCGCGACAAGAGCTCCTCTAACTGAGATACGGACCAGTCTTCAATGAATCGTACCAAGCTTATTCCGTCGAACGGCCCCGAATCGGGTAACTGCCTAAATATGTCGCCTTCCCATACGTGAAGGCCCCCTCGCCTAAGATGCGGTGGACACACACCGGGTTGTTCGGCCAAGGTCACCTCGACCCCCGCTTGCCAGAGGCATTGGGCCCAGGTGCCCTGACCACCACCCACATCCAACCACCGGATACCTGGCTTGGGTGCAATGACTTGCCGCATCCACTCTGCGAGCACCGGCGCCGTGTCCACCAGGAACGGGCTGACCACGGTATCTGGTGCGGAAAGGGGCGCGGCATGACACATCCTTTCGGCCAGTCCCAACCAACGTCGGGCCGCGCCCCAGCGGCATAGAGATCGGGTGTCGGGCATTGGACCGATCCATCGATGCCCGCCGTCTGGGCGCTCCTCGACTACTCCTAAGGCTCGCAGAGCTTCTAGTACCCGACGGGTGGTGTTTTGATCAAAAGGTTCTCGAATCTCTTCCGTGTCGTTCGACTGCAACAGCGTAAACAATCCCGAAGCGACGGTCACCTCAATGAGCATCTCCCGATAATCGGTCAAATCCCATACCGCCCAATCACTAAACACCCGGCATCGCCCCTGTAATCCTCATCGATATGCATGACTGCGGGTCGGTGTGTCTGTCAGTGAATTTGGGCGAGAGCCAAGAGACCCATAACGTTCAGGAGGGAGAGAATTTTTATCGCTAGATCACGTGTAGTAAGTCGTCCGGGAGTGGCCGGCACCACCGTGGTCACGGTAATCCATACGGCAGCCAGAAGCATCGCCAAGGTCCATATGAAGCCCCACCACACCAGAATCGCCGCCAATGTAGCAAGGACACCCGTCAGGATTTCGTAGCCCATAATCACGATGACCGGGTTCCGTTGCAGCCCATGAAACCAATAGGCGGGTGTCGTTCGCTTTCGCGGCCTGGCTTTCCAATCTGCATCTATATCACTCAAGTGATGCTGCATCACCGAGGCCACACAAAACACCCCGTAGATTAAAGCTCCCCAGATAAGGCTCCAACTAGGAGTCGCATTAGATGCGATGCCTCCCAGCATCACGCCGGACACCATGGCGGGCATGAGCGCCAGCCACTCCCCGAGGTACGGACGATACGATAGACGGAGTGGAGGCACACTGTAAGACACAGCCCCCCAAAGCCCCAATCCGGCCCATAACCAGACCAGAGGACCTCGCAATAGAAAAAGCCCGAAAGCGGTCACCGCATAAAGCCCCACCGCCACAAAGACCACGCGCCACATTTGGCGCCGTGTCATCAGCCCTTCTACCAAGACCCGCGAACCACCGGAGATGATTCCGGTGGTTTCCTGATCTGTTCCTGAGTCCCAGTCAAACATGTCATTCAAGCCGTGCGTAATGAGTCCCTGTAACAAGAGCGCGCCGACCACGGCCAAAGCCAAAGCAATCCAGCGGGCCTGTGCCGGATGACTTTGCAATAGGAATCCCAAGACCACTGTGGGTACGCTCCAGATCACTAAGGGGAGTGGGCGCATCAACTTCACAATCGGCCGGATTCCCATCGCTTTACCCGTGTAACTGCGGAGCCGTCCTCCGATGGGTGCCCTGTTCGTATGCATAGGCCAGGCGCAACAACACCGGTTCGGAAAATCTCCGTCCCGTAAAAGTAAGGCCAATGGGCTTGCCGTCGTCTTGACGGTACCCGGCCGGTACCGTAATCGAAGGATAACCGGCTCGCGCCGCAATGTCGGCTCCATAGTTCCCATAAAATAAGAGGGCGTCCAACTGATGGGTGGCCATGATAGCATCAATCCCATTCTGGCGCGACCAGGCCAAGTCCTCTTGACGCTGCTTCCAGTAGCGAGGCTCTAAAAGGGTTCCGCGGGTCGCATCGGATTCCAGCAAAATCGATTGCCCATATTTTAATGCGGCGGCCTCGTGACGGAGATTAAACTGGATTAACTCAGCGAGCGAATGGACCGCGGCACTAGGTCCCAACTGGCGCAAATAGGCGTTAAGGCCCACCTTAAATTCATGAATTAACACCTCGTAGGAAATCCCCTCGCGATCCGGTAGGACCACGTCTTCGTCGACTATGGCCCCCAGCGCCCGAAGGTCTGCTACGGCCTCGGCCATCACCAATCGGTCGCTCTCGGTCCAGTCTTCTTGGTAGCTTTTCCCTACAAGCCCTAAACGTGCCCCCACCAATCCTTGGGCATTCAAATATTGCGAAAAGTCGTGGCCTTCCTCAAATGGTGACGTCAACGTAATCGGATCCATGGGATCCGGTCCCGCAATGACACCGAGTAACAAAGCCGCGTCGCGCACCGTCGCCGTCATCGGTCCTGCAGTATCTTGGCTATGGGCAATCGGGATGATCCCAGTGCGGCTCACAAGGCCCAGGCTCGGCTTAATCCCGACAATAGAATTTTGACTGGCAGGGCTCAAGATGGATCCGGAGGTCTCGGTGCCGACCGCGAGTGGCGCCAATCCCGCTGCCACGGCTACCCCAGACCCGGCGCTCGAGCCTCCGGTGTCGAGCCGGCCGGGGCCATAGGGATTTAAGACTTGGCCGCCGCGCCCACTATACCCATTCGGCATGTGATCCGTCATAAAATTGGCCAACTCCGTCAAATTCGTCTTGCCCAACAGCACGGCACCGGCACCCCGCAAGCGAGCCACGATCGGAGCATCCACTTGAGCATAGGAGTCGGCGAGCGCTAGGGCTCCCGCCGTGGTATGCATTTTGTCTCCCGTGTCGATGTTATCCTTAACCATGACTGGAATGCCGTGTAAGGGCCCCCGTATTGCATCTTGGTCTCGCGCTTCAGCAATCGCCAAAGCATCGGGGTTCAGTTCAGCCACGGAATTGAGGGCGGGCCCACTTTGATCCCACTTAGCAATCCGTTCTAAATAAAACCAGGCAATATCAACTGCCGTCAGCTCCTGTTGGTCGAGTTGCTTCCTCCAATGTTGCACATCGCAATCCTTGTTCTCCATTCCCACCAGCCCCCTTATAAGAAAAGAGGTTCGACTTCGAACGGTTCAATTCCTGCCAGATACTCGCATTCACGTTGGTCGAGAACTCCTATTTCGGTTATACTTCCTAACAGGATATTCTAGGCCCACTGGCGGATCTTTTGCCGTGGACCAGATGGAGGACGAGAAAACATCATGGCGCACCATAAGGTAATGATTTTAGGGACCTAAAATGCCGTCGGCAAAGCCGGGGAAGTTTTCAACTTCAGTGGTCAGG
>JAKADW010000240.1 GCA_021820165.1 Bacillota bacterium | reverse complement strand
CATTAGGGACGAATCGACCCCTCCACTGAGAAGAAAGCTCGACGATCGTCCCGACGGGGTACGGTGGTCCCAAATGATTCGGCGTAGCAGCGTGTCTAACTCCTCACACGCTTCCCCGTAAGATGTGGCTCGACTGCCGAAAGCGTTTGCTTCGCCGAGAGTCCAATAGGACAACACTCCGGGCTCCGATGTGCCGTGGCGAAACGTGACCGCCGTTCCAGGACTTACCTTGTACACGCCTTGTAGCAACGTATGGGGATGAGGCACAAAACGAAAATGGAGGTATGGCACGATCCATTCTAAAGCCAGCGCAGGAGGAAATTGCTGCCACGCGCGAAGGGCCTGAAGTTCCGAGGCAAAGACAATCCGTCCGCCTTGCTTCCACCAATATAACGGCTTAATCCCGAGACGGTCGCGAGCGAGAATCATCGTATTCGTTCGCGCATCCCAAATGGCCAAGGCAAACATCCCCACGAGACGTTCAAACAGCGATTCTCCCAAGATCTCAAACAAGTAGGGCAGAACCGTGCCGTCGCTCCAACCCGGATGAGCAAAATCGCTCCCAAGGTATTGCCGCGCGAGTTCGCGCCAGTTATAGATTTCACCGTTGAACGCCACCACGATAGTTTTGTTCCTATTCATGAAGGGCAGCATGGGGGCTTCGCCTAAAATGGCCAATCGATTCATTCCTACCGAAACATCGGCAGACTGATACACCCCTTGCCCATCGGGACCTCGATGCGCTATCAACTGGAGCATACGGGCTGTCTCCTGTTGGATCGAGGCGCTCGTTTTCGTGAGATTAATCCAGCCGGCAATGCCGCACATACGGGCTATAACCTCCTTCATGATCCTGTCGGCCACCGGGTTCTCGTACTGGCCTGAAATTAATCTCCCGGATTTTCAGTGCGCGGGTTACCAATTCCTGATCGGGGGGGACGACCTTGCCGCCGTCCAATACCATCGGACCTTCGTGTCCGCGCCCAGTAACAACCACGACGTCATTGGGTCCTGCTTCAAGAAGGGCTCGCGCGATCGCTTCTTGACGATCGAGTAGGACGGTTGCCACCGTCGGATCGGAAATCCCGGCAAGAATAGCGTGGGTCAAGCGCTCTAATGGGGTGGAGCAAGGATTGTCGGTTGTCACCCAAATGCGTTGGCAATAATCGCTAGCCACGCGGCCCATTTCCGGATATTTTCCCAGGTCACGGTCGCCCCGTGCGCCGAAGACCAAGGAAACATGCGCCGGACGCCACCGAGAGACCGTCTCTAATAGCGCCTTTAGACCCTGGGGATTATGCGCGTAATCGATGATTACCGTAGGAAGCCCTGGGATGGCCCAACGCTGTTGGCGTCCGGGAATTGCCGGTAGCCGAGCGGCCTCGCGGTTTAGGGCCTTTTCCGGGACGCCGAGGATCCACGCCATAGTGTAAGCGGCCACCAAATTCTCGGCTTGGTAAGATCCGGCAAACGGCATGGTCACCATTTGGGGATTGCTACACCCCGGCAAACGAATTTGCACCGTCACTCCTCTGGGTGACGAGCGGAGAATCTTCCAGCGAACTTCCCCTGCCGATTGACCGAAGGTGATTACCGGCCCGGCACAATGATGCGCCATCCACTCCCCCCACGGGTCGTCCGCGTTAATCACCGCGGGGCGGCCATGCGCCAGTTGCGCGAACAATCCTGCCTTGGCTTCCGCATAGGCTTCCATCGTGCCGTGAAAGTCAAGATGGTCGCGACTCAGGTTGGTAAAGACAGCGCCGGCGAAGTCGACCCCGGCCACCCGGCCTTGGACCAGCGCGTGAGACGACACCTCTATGACTGCTGCGACAGCCCCACCCTGTGCCATGGTTTTCAAGAGCCCTTGTAAGTCCGGACCCTCGGGCGTCGTGAGCACAGGCCGTTGCCTATCAGATAAAGCGTCGACCATGACGCTACAGGACAACCCCGTCGGCCCTAAGCCAGCCCCAAGAAAATGACGGAGCCAGTAACTGACGGTAGTTTTGCCGTTCGTTCCGGTGACTCCCACCACAGCTAATCGGCGGGACGGCTGACGAAAGAACTCACTCGCAATCCGGCCAGCTTCCCTGCGCGCATTGGCGACGACAAAATACGGCACGTCGCCGAGCTCTGGCACTGCGGAAGGGTCGCGTTCCCCGACAACCGCGATCGCGCCAGCACGAATGGCATCCAGAATAAACTGATGGCCGTCGTGGAACCGACCCACCGTTGCACAAAACACATACCCAGGTTGTACTTGCCGACTATCCAAGGTCACGCCACGAACGGCTGGGGTTAAAAGCCACCTATCTGCTTGTCGGCCGAGATACGGTCTCGACATGTCGTCCCCCCAGTAACTCATAGATGACGCGAAGGCCGTGAAGAGCGACCTCCGCGTCGGTCACGCGTTTAGATAGTTAGCGGCCGCCGCCAGTGGTGGCGCCATCGGCTCCCCCGCCCGTGGTTTGTGCGCCGCTCTGCACGTTCAAACCGGATTGGACGTTGGCCCCCGACTGTATGTTGGGACCAATATCTTTTTTCTCGGTGCTGACCCGTTTCGTCTGGGTCGTGGCCGGTTTGCTCCCGGGGAGTGAGTGGGCACTGGCCATCGTCGCTGTTGCACCAAACACGCCGGCGGCTGCTAGAACCCCAACCAGGGGTTTGATCAATAGTGTCTTCATGGATGAACCTCCTTGGTAGGCCCGTCTTTGCAGACCCACAAGGATAGGATAGCCCGCTACGATGACGCCCGCTGAACGGGCGGATGACAGGATCATGACAAATTGCGTAGGAATTTCTGCTTATCGATCGGTGGGTAAGATAATGAAGATACGGGCACCATGCGGGACCACGTTTTCCGCCGTTATGTATCCGCCCTGCCGTTGAACCAGAGCATCCGCCAACGCGAGACCCAAACCGCTGCCGGGACTTTGAGGATCTTTTGCGAAGGGTTGGAACGCATGCGGTAGGACCTCGGGCGGGAATCCGGGACCATCATCCTCGACCCGCACCTCCACCGCCCCCTTGACTGCGCGCCAGCCAATCGTAATGGTGGCATGGGGCCCGGCATGACGGTAGGCATTGTCCACTAAAATATTCAGGGCTTCGGCCATCATCTCATCGTCAAGATCAAGTTCAACCGGAGGGCCCAGCACTACGTTTAAGGGGATGTCGACCTGAGTTCGCCATACGCGGATAAACTGCGCCAACTCTGTACGGACTAAATGCTCCGCGGTACCCGACTCGAGTTCCGCGAGACGCAAAACGACTCCAATGATACGTTCCAGACGTTGGAGTTGGTCATAGATGACGTCTAGTCCTTCAGACACCAAAGCAGGATCAGTTTGTCCCCACTTTTTCAACATCGAAGCATACCCTATGGCCGCGGCTAAAGGTGTTCGCATCTGATGGGAGGCCTGTGCGGTAATGATGCGTTGTCCTTGAAAACTACGCTCAAGCTGGTCCATCATGTGATTAAAGGACCGGGTCAGTTCCCAGACCTCATCCCTTGGGCCGCCAACGGAGATGCGGTGGCCCAAATCATGTAAAGACTCGACTTGTTGAGCGGTCCGGCTGAGACTTCGAACCCGCGCAAAAGCACGGTAGATGGAGAAAGCACTTATGAGCGACGCGATGACCATGACGGTGATACCGACGCGAACGAGTCCGGTTCCCACGGTTTGGATAGATTGGAGAGCGGATTGTAGCGAAACGGCCGCCTGCACATATCCGATAATTTGGCCGTGTCGGCGCACAGCGGCACGGGCATATACGGCGGGGATTTTCTGAGGTCCAATATATACCAACGCACTCCCGGTACCCCAAAGGGGGAA
>JAKADW010000239.1 GCA_021820165.1 Bacillota bacterium | reverse complement strand
CTCACCATCCCACGCCGCTCACCACGGCGCGCGACCGCCCCCATAGGCGAACCGCCCATGTCCACCCGGCATCTGCGCATTCAATGACGACTGCTGGTTCTGCAGCTTGAACTCCTGCGCGATACGCGCCTGGATCGCCGCCGCCAGCGCCTCGGCGACGTGCTGCCCCAGGCTGTTCATCTGCCCTGAGCTCGCCGCCACCAGCGCGATCCCGGCAGAGTCGTATCCGCGATACTCCAGCCGCTTCAGCCCCCGCATCAAAATCGGCAACGCATCTTGGTCGCCGACGTATCCAACAATGCCACACATGGCGGCACCTCTCCTTCTGTCTATTCGGCCAATCGACGAACGTTGGGGTGTTAGGAGATTGGAACTTCGGAGGATCCAAGGGCCGACTCCACCGTCGCCACTAAGGTCTTGGCCCAATACTCAATACGATCTTGGTGCCGCCCTTCAATCATAATTCGGAGCAGGGGTTCGGTACCCGAAGGCCGAATCAACACTCGGCCGTCATAGCCCAGATCGCGCTCAGCCGCATCGACCGCGGCTTGGAGACCTGTCAACTCTTCCCACGGGGTCGCCAGCGGCTCGGCTAATCGGACATTTTTCAAAATCTGGGGATATCGTTCAAGCGGCGCCACCAACGCTTCCAGCGTGCAACCCCTGCGCCGCATCTCGGCCAACAGCGCCAAGCCCGTTAACAGCCCGTCGCCGGTCTCCGCCCATTCCTGTAGGATGATATGGCCGGATTGTTCTCCCCCCACCACTACTCCATGTTTGCGCATCGCCTCGGCCACCCATCGATCGCCTACTGGCGTGCGAAGAAGCGAAACGTTTTGGGATTGCAGGCCACGCTCCAATCCCAGATTTGACATTACCGTGGCTACCACCGTGTCTTCGGGCAAGCGGTTTTGCTGTTTCAATCCCGTGCCTAACGCATACAGAATGCCGTCGCCGTCCACGATTTGGCCTTTCGCGTCCACGGCAATCAGCCGGTCCGCATCCCCGTCAAACGCCATGCCCAGATCTGCCCCCTGGCTCACCACGGCTTGTTGAAGGCGCAGGGGATGCGTTGCCCCACACTGTTGGTTGATGAGTTCCCCGAGCGGTTCTTGGTGAAGTGCCGTCACCTTGAGCCCCAGCGCCTCCAAGACCGGAACCGCCGTGCTGCTCGCCGCCCCATGCGCCAAATCCACCACGACATGCAAAGGATCCACTAAACCCCAAAAAGCCCGGACCAGGTAGTGGCGATAACGGTGTACGGCATCCTCTTCCACGTGATGGATGGCCGCGATCCGTTCCGGCGCTGCCCCTAACGCCGAAGAGGTGGCCATTCGCTGTTCCACCAGGTCCTCTTGATCAGTGGCCCATTTTCGCCCAAGCCCATCCAAAAGCTTAATTCCATTGTATTGCGGTGGGTTGTGGGAGGCCGAAATCATGATCCCGGCTTCAGCATCCATGTCCTTAATCAAATAGGCCAAGGCAGGCGTCGGCAACATTCCACACATCCACACCTCGACTCCCATGGCGGAAAGGCCCGCCGCCACCGCCGCTTCCAACATGCCACTAGATAGGCGTGTGTCGCGTCCGATTAATACTTGACTGCCGGCCCCAAGAACCGACCCAGCTGACTTGCCAATGGCCAAAGCCATTTCTGTTGTCAATTCCGTATTGGCCACACCTCGGGCCCCGTCCGTCCCAAATAGTGCCATGCATTGACCCCCTACAAAGCGCGATATCGATATTATAAGAGCTTTAGTATTTTTGGTCACTTCGGCCCAATATTCACCGTGACCTGCACCAGATTCTTTCCGGATATGGACGTCACTCCCGCCGGCAAGGTGACCGGCAAGGCTCCGGAGACGGGGCCGGTGACTCCGGACACATCGATCGGGGACGTGTAGACCGTACTAATCTTGCGGATGACGTCCTTTGGGCCAGTGATGGCGATATGGTCAGGGTTCACTACAATTGAGGACATGACATATCCTGCCGCCGGATGGCCGGTGACCCTGACGACCACGCCTACGGTAACTTGCGGAGGCTTTTGCCGGATCGCCGAGGTCACGGAGACCATCGGAGGATTGACTTCGACGTGAGGGACGGGCCTTCCCTCCGCGCCGAGCGGTACCAACAGGCTTTGATCCGTAAAGGATTGGGTGTGCCCGGACATCGGAACCGTCGCCACCACCCGCTTCACCTGCGCCAAATCTTGCGTCGGTCCCGAGATCGTCGCTTCTCCGACCGAAGGTACGGAACTGGTGACTTCGTACTTGGATGGCACACTCCCCTGCGGAACGACCGTCACTTGCACGCGACGCGACCCGATTTGATCCAGGGCTACCGTCACCTCCGGAGGGGTAATGCTTACGGTTCTTGTGCCCGAGGGCACCGCCGCCCCAATGCGCAACGTGTAGATGCCCGCGCGCGTAATCCGGCTTAGATTAACGAAAGCCGTGACCTCATCGTTCTTCACCCCGCCTAGCGATTTCGACGGCCCCTCAATCTGTACGTTGACCGTGGTCGGGCGAAGCGTGATGACTGTCAAGTTGCTGTGCTTGGGTAGACTCCACTGCACCGGAATGCTATCCACGAACGCTTGTTTTGGAACCGGATGATTGGTAATCCCGTCAACCTGCAACCAGAGAAAAACGGCGACCAGCACTGACAATATTTTGAGTACGGTATCGTTTTCCAGGAGGCGGTCCATCATTGGTCGGCACCTCGATGCCACAGTTTAAAATTCGGGTAGGTCCGGGGCCGCACCAAAAGGCGCGTCAGAACCTCCCGGAGGGTTCGGTCCTCCAACCGCCGTTGCAGACGTCCCGATACCGCGAGCGAAATCCAACCGGTCTCTTCGGAAACTGCCACCACCACTGCGTCCGACTGTTCACTAATTCCTAAAGCCGCCCGATGCCGACTCCCTAGCTCACTCCCGGGTTGCGCGCTCTCCGTCAAGGGCAAAAAGGCAGCGGCCGCCACCACTCGCTCCCCGCGGATAATGCAGGCGCCATCATGCAGTGGCGTATTGGGCACAAAAATATTTTCCAACAGCGCACTCGAGATGCGTGCGTCGATGGGAGTCCCCGTGGCCACATACTCGTTCAGGCCAGTCGTTCGCTCCAACACGATCAACGCTCCCGTACGCGATCGCGCTAAATGGTCGCTGGCCCGGGCCACTTCATCGACGACTCGCCCCCAATCCACTTCCTCGTGTTGACGAAAAATAGATTCCGGTGAAAAAAACCGTCCCTGCCCGATCGTCTCCAACGCCCGCCGCAGCTCCGGTTGGAACACGATCGGTATGGCTACCACCAGCATCACCTGAATCTCCTGAAGCACATAGTGGGTAGCGTTCAAGTGCAGCCATTTGGAAACAGGGACCGCAATCAACACAGCCACGATTCCCTTCACCAGTTGGACCGCTCGCGTTCCGCGGATCAATAAGAACAGTCGATAAAAGCCGTAAGCGACGATCACAATGTCGATAACTGCTAAAATGGCGGACGACCAGGTCAGACTGCCAATAAACTGAAACACCAAATCCCACCCTTTTTGGTGCAACTCTGTCCTGTCTCTTTCAGGGTATCACATCGCACCGCAAAGCCGAACTTTCGGCAGGGCTTTGCCTATTCTCTTACTATTATGGACCTTTTGGCGCATTCGTGGCGAGTTCTCATCAAACCTTTAAATATGCCGGAATGTGCTAGACTTACGATGAGGTGAAAGATGGCCAAGGTGAGATCGGTTCGGGAACCCGCCCTCGGAATGTTTGCCACGGTGGCTCGCATCCTTAGGGTGATATGGCTCTTCATCAGCATGGTTTTGGCGATCTGGTGGA
>JAKADW010000238.1 GCA_021820165.1 Bacillota bacterium | reverse complement strand
ATAAGGCCATGACCCGCGGGCGATCCAGGGCGCGGCGAATGGTGGTTACCGGCATCCAGCCATCTTGGCCGAATTTCTCGTTGATACGTCGGGTAGTCTCCTCCACTTGGCGATACAGGGTGCGATACGCTTGCACTTCAGAGCGGGTGGGAACCACGACCTGCAAAAAGTTGACCTGACCGCGGCGGTGGGGATAACGGGTGAAAAATTCCTCCAGCGCTTCCAGACGGGGGATGATTCCTTTGGTATAATCCGCCCGGTCCACCGATACGCCAAGCGTGCAGCCGGTTTTTGCCAAGTGGCGACGAATACCTTCTTGGAGACGCTCAATGCGGGGCGTCCGTACGAGCTCCTCAATCGCATCAATGTCCACCGAAATGGGAAAGGCGCGGACTTCAATGGCTCGCCCTTGCCACTCGATGCGATGCTCCGACCGATGCACGCGCGCATGGCGGAAGGTTCGGCTGACGGCCGTCAGGAAAGCGTCGACGTCGTCTTCGGTTTGAAATCCCAGCACGTCCGCCCCCAAAAGGCCCCGCAAAATCTCCTGATATTGGGGGCAGAGTCGGTAGACGGTGAATGCTGGCCAGGGGATGTGCCAAAAGTGGGCAATGGCGACATCGGGACGCAGTTGCCGAAGCAGACTCGGGAAAAGCGCCAATTGATAGTCGTGGGAAAAAATTAGGGATCCCGTTTGGCTTTCCCGGGCAACCTTGCGCGCAAATTTGGCGTTCACGCCACGATAGACCGAAAAGGCTTGGCGGGAAAATTGTACTCGCTCAATGAGCATGTGGCAGAGCGGCCATAGTCCCTGATTGGAGAAACGATTATAAAAGCCGGATATTTCATCCTTCGATAGATAAATGCGATGGAGGCGATACCGGGGATTTTTTGGCGGTACGGGTCTGACCCCGCCTGGTGCCGTTAGGCGATCGGCACTGCCGCTCCCCCATGCCACCCAGTCTCCTCCGGTTTCGCGCAACATGGGATCTAAGGCCGAGACGACGCCCCCGGCCTTTTGTACCACCCGGATTCCATTCTTGGTCTTTTCATCCACATAGGGCTCGCGGTTGGTGACAATCACTAGCGGCCGACTGACCGGTGAGCTACCCATAGCGATCCCTCCTGCCTGTATGGTACCACAGGAAAGCGTTTAATAGTGCCAGAAATTACCGAGGCCAACTGATGCGGCCGCGGCTTAGCCGGGAGAGAATGTAACCCATGTCCGGATAGCGTAAACAGAGCAGCAACAGCAGGTAGACGGCACAGGAAACCACGGCGATTAGGACGAGAGACAAGGTAAGCGGTACAATGTCCGCTTGGGTGGACATGTGGAGCAGGTGCGACAATCCGAGCGATACGGCCAACATGCCAAGGCCGGCCACGCTTAAGGTAAAGAGAGTGCGGCCCATGTTAAGCGTTCGGTTGTAGCGGGGCTTCAGCGCCTTATAGGCTAACAGGCTGGCGTTGACCCAACTGGCAAGGCCGGTAGCCAGTGCCAACCCGTCAACCTTCATATAGCGCACCAAGATGAGGTCGCCGACAATATTGACGATGATGGTGATAACCGAAAAGCGTGACGGGGAGCGGGTATCCTTGGTCGCGAAAAAGAGCCGCTGGAGATAAAAGGAGAGACTAAATCCGGGAAGTCCCACCGAGAAATAGAACAGTACGCCTGAGGTGAGGGCGGTCGAGCGCCCATGGAAATGGCCGTGTTGGTAGAGCAGGCGCAGGATCGGCACGTTTAGGACCAAAAACCAGATGGTAATGGGCACAATCACCACCAGCACCAGCCGAAATCCTTGCATGGCCAGCTCCCGGAAGGTCTCATCCTCGTGAAAGCTATGATGATGGGAGAGGCGCGTGTAGATGGGTTGGGCCAACGATGAGACCAAAAGTCCTACGGGAATTTGGACCAGCACGAAGGCATAGTTCAGGGCGGCAATGCTTCCGACCACCAGTTCCGACGCCAGAATGCGGTCCACAATCACCCCGACGCTTCCCACCGAGGAGGTAAGAAAAAAGGGGCCAGCCATGCGGATCATGCGCCTCAACAAAGGATGGCTGAAGTGCCAACGAAAGTGAAGGCTCGTCCCCAGTCGCTTCATTACCGGCACGGTGACGAGAAGTTGGGAGACCACCGCCAGGGTGAATCCGATGGCGACGCCCTTAATATTATTGTGCATGAGATAGTGGCCGATGAGAATGATGGTCAGAATGCGCACCACATTGACGGCCACGGGCGACAGGGCGGGAGCAAAGAATTCTTCGCGCTCTTGAAGGATTCCCACGACCAATCCAGCAATGCCCCAAAAGAGAATGGTGGGCACCATGATACGGGTCATGTCGATGGTCTCTCGGAGCTCATGGGGGTGTCCGGAAAATCCCGGCGCCATGAGATGGACAATCACGGGTGCGAAAATTTCCCCGATGGCCACCAGCCCCAAGGCCACCACCACCGTCAGCGTGAATACTTCGTTCAGGAAGCGAGCGACGGATCGGGGCGAATAGGAGGCGTCGCCGTCGGTGAGAATGGGCACCAATGTGACCGAGATGGCGCCGTTAATGGTGCTGAACAAGAGATTGGGCAGGGCCGAGGCCATGAGCCAAGAGTCTGTGGCCCTTGAAGTCGCGAAAAAGAAGGCCATGACGATTTCGCGGGCAAACCCGCTCACACGGCTTATCAGGGTGGCGATAAAAATGAGAGACGCCGACAGTCCGATACTGCGCTTTCCGATGCCGCGGCGTGCTTGGCGGGAGTCTGCGTCCAGCCTGGTGACCTCCTCTATATCCTTAGCGTCATTGTACCCCACGCTCGCCTCACGAGACCAGAGCATCCGAACCGAGGCGAAAACCCCAGAAATATCTTCAGATTGTTGAGAAGCGAGGATTCGGGATACAATGAATAGAAAGAGGCGATGCCATGCCATTCCGAAATCCTAAACAATTTCACTGGAATTTGGCCGCATTGAGAGACTTGGTGCTGGTCGTTATTGGTGTGGCCGCCATTCTCTATGGCCTGGGGTTTTTGTTGGCTCGGTTCGGTCGGGTGGTCCTCATCCTCATTTTGGCTATCATCTTTACGATTACTTTGAGTCCTTTGGTGGACCGTCTAGCCAGCCGCTGGCGACGGCCATGGGCCGTCATGGTGGTGGTGGTTGGTGCCGTATTGGTGATTGTTGGGGGTGGCACGATTCTCGGCACGGTGATTACCGGACAAATGGTGACCTTAATCAAGAAAGTGCCCGGAACGGTGCAGCACCTCTCCACGCTAGCTCCGGGTCTTCTGGCCTGGTTAAACCATAATGATATCCATATCAATGTAACCAGCCTGGAAGGTAAGATTTTGGCCAACGCAGGCAAACTTTCTTCTGTTATTGTGTCCCAGACCATCAATGTCGTCACCAACGTGGTCGGCGCCTTAGTGGATGGGGCCATTGTGCTGTTTGTCACCATTTACTGGCTTCTTGATGCCGAGCGCATGCAATTGGCCGTGTTACGCTTAGTGCCGGTCCAGCATCGCGACCTGTTGCTGGCCGTTGAGCATACGCTCACGCGCGTGGTGGGCGGCTACGTTCGTGGGCAATTGTTGTTGTCGGCCGTTGTCGGTAGTGCCTTTGGCCTGGGCTCATGGGCCATTGGACTCCCCTATCCGCTCCTCATCGGGGTTTTGGCCGGCGTTATGGAACTCATCCCGCTTTTAGGCCCCATTTTGGGCGCGATTGTCCCCTTGATATGGCGCTGGTGGGCCACCCTTTGGTTCAGGTGCCGGAGGTGGCGGTGTTGTTTGCTGCCGTGCATCTCTTGGAATCTCAGATTCTTGGTCCGCGCATCATTCGCTCGCAGGTGGGGCTTCACCC
>JAKADW010000237.1 GCA_021820165.1 Bacillota bacterium | reverse complement strand
TCGAAAATCACAAAAGCTGCGCCATTTCCGAGCGTCTCGGGTTTCGCCAAGAAGGCATCATTCGCGACGCCGAGTGGCTTCATGATCATTTTGTGGACCATGCGGTCTACGGTCTTCTGCGAAGAGAGTGGCCCCCCGGCGGCATGGCGTAGAGCCCACGGGAGTCCTTTTACTTAGTTGATGCCAATGGTGCGTCGGACTTTTGCCATGGTGCGGGATGCGACGTCACGGGCTCGCTCGGCGCCAGCTTTGAAGATGCGGTCCAGTTCCTCGGGATGGGCCATAAGTTCCTCGTAGCGGGCCCGGGGTCCGCTCAAGTGTGCGTCGAGGAGCGCATAGAGCGCTTCCTTGGCATCCTTCCAGGCAATCCCGTTTCGATAGGCGGCAGCAAGCGCCTCGGTTTCCTCGGGGGTGGCTAAGAGGCGGTAGAGTTGAAAAATGGTCGACGCTTCCGGCTCCTTTGGTTCCCCAGGTTTGGAGGAGTCGGTGGCGATGCGAAAGACGAGCTTTCTGAGTTGCTCCGGCGGGGCAAAAATAGGGATGGTGTTTCCGTAGCTTTTGCTCATTTTTCGTCCGTCGAGTCCGGGGATGACGGCGCCCTTTTCGTCGATGAGGGCTTCCGGCAAGGGAAACAAATCCTTTTGGTATTGCCGATTGAAATACTGCGCCAAGTCCCGGGCAATCTCGACATGCTGCTGCTGGTCGCTTCCCACCGGAACCCAATGGCTTTGCATGATGAGGATGTCGGCTGCCATCAAAATGGGATAGGTATAAAGTCCCATGTTAATGCCGGCGTCCAAATCCTCTTGGCCGTTTTCCTGATTTTGTTGCACCTGAGCCTTATAGGCATGGGCGCGGTTCATGAGTCCCTTGGGGGAAAAGCAGGCCAAAATCCAGCTCAGTTCAAAGACTTCCGGAACATCCGACTGGCGATAGAAGATGACCCGCTCTGGGTCCAAGCCTAAGGCCATCCAAGCCGCCGCCACTAAATAGGTGTAGTGGCGGAGTTCTTTCGCGTCTTTTAATCCGGTTAAAGCGTGATAGTCGGCAATAAAATAGTAGCCTTGCTTGGCCGAATCGTAGGAGAGCTCCACCGCCGGTCGAATGGCACCTACCCAGTTGCCCAGATGCGGCATGCCGGTCGGCTTAATCCCGGTTAAGGCAATGTTCTGATTCAATGCATGCACCCCAATACATCATTGGACGGCCTTCCGCCATCCTCAATTATCCCTATCATACGCGATTTTAGAAGGTGGGGGAAATGGGGGAGCCTCGCCTTCTAGGGCGACGGTTATCGTTCAAACGGATCGAAGGCCGTCATCGGGGTCACCCGCACGGCGTCCGCCACGGTCGGAAACCGGAACTTCAGTGCCTCGAACATCTGGTTGGCAATGCGGCGATAGCTGAAGTGGCCGCTCGACCTCGAGCGGAGTTCGATGAGATAGGCGGCCTCGGCGAAGTCCATGCGCAAAAGCACACGCCGTAGGGAGGCCAACGGCAAAAGATAGGGCCGCTCGTCCGCCGGATGGTCTTTTAAGCTCTCATAATGGCGGGACAGAGCGGCGTTGTAATGTCCGGCCAACGGTAGTTCAGCGATTTCCGGCGGCATATCATATCCCAAGGTGGGGTCCACCGCCTGCAAAACCTTGTCCAGTCGTCGATGCCGATTTAAGTCCCGAAAAGCCCCGACATCCACCGTCACGTCGAAAATGAGTGGGCGTTGCTGCATTTCTCGTGGCCAGGCATCATGGCGTCCGCGCCGTTGCAAAATCTCCCCCAGCATGTCGTTCTTTTCCGATGCGGTGAGAGATAGGAGACGGTCCAGTACATCGTGATAGGAGAGATGGGATTCTCCATAAATCAGGCCGGCCAAGAGATCATCGAGGGGATTTTCCAGCACATGCAGCACGACGCCCGGATTTGCGGGGCTCACGCCCGTAAATTGGCTTTTCACGATAGCCCGCAGGCGATCTCGCCGTTCGAGAAGGTATTGGTCGGCATCCGTGTATTTGGTGAGCGTGGGGGCAATGGCCCCGGGGTTCATCTCACGAAGAGCGCGATCGTCGATAGGGATGTCGAGGTGCCGTAGTCGTGCTTCCAAAAGATTGAAGGGCTCCTCATGGGTGACGGCGGCTTTCATTCCGAGCGCAATGTCCCGGACTTCCTTGAGAGGAGACGCCATCAAGCGGCGGATTTGCTGCTCTAATACCCGCGCGTTGGTCACTTGCCCGAGACTTGTCAAGGTCGCCAGAGGGAGCGCATAGCGTGCGAGATCAAAGGCACGGGCACGGATGGTGCGACCATAAGCCCCTGATTTCATATCGTCCGGTTTCGGCCAGCGTTCACGAACAATCCCTTCTGCCTCCGAAAAGAGCGAGCGGTATAGGCGGAACAATGTCTGAATCCCCGCCTCATACTGGGCACTGGCCGATTCCGGAGTGTAGAAGGGACTTTCGGAGAAATCCTGATAGCGGGTGGATCGTTCTTGTCCATCCCAAAGCGGCTCGTCGACAATCTCCATGGCGGCCAACAGGGAAATCTCCTCGATTGCCAAGGGCACATGCGCCAAGTCGGCAATAGACGCATGACCATAGGCGAAGTAGAAGGTGTTAAGAAACGCCTCGGCTTTTTGCTGAGAAAGTTCTAAAAGACTGTCTCGCATGGAGGCACTGGAACGGGAATACTTCGCCATCCCGTAGGCACTGACCTCGGGGGGCACATGTGACAAGGCATAGATGACCGGCATGGGGGAACTCCTTTAGGAGTTACTCGCGATAGCGTTGTGCAATGAGAAGTATCGCGGCAGATCGACCAGCACTCGACAGACGTTCTAACTCCGAAAGCTGGCAGTCCCCACCATTATATAGGGCATGAGCGATGCGCAACAAGATGCGAGCTTCCTGGGAAAAGTTTTGCGCTTGGGCGTGGATGCGTTCCCAGTCAATGGTACGGCTGTCTAAATCGATGAATTCCATGACCTGGTCGCGTTCGTGATCGCGAAAGAGCGGTAAGGCAACCGTGTCCAGAACCGCACTCCATTCGGGGGTGCGCTTGACCCAGAAATGCGGGCCGATGAGTTGTTGTTGAACGCTCATCATCGAAGAATGCCTCCTTTTCCGGCGATAAATCCAATGACCATCAGAACTCGGATGCCAAAAGACAGGACCCGTGGCGGGCCCTCATTGCCCCCATTATTGCAATGTCTGTCAATTCGCGCAACCCCTTGTAAATATTTGTCGGGGATTTTGTCATATTTTTGCACGGAACGGGATATTTTTACCCAGCGGGCGAACGTTGCCATCCTGATATAATGAGGGCGAATCAAAAGGAGGCGATCGGCATGGGGGAATGGACCAGCGGTCCATTTAATCCAGGACCATGGGTGGATTGGCTGCAAGACATGTTTGGTCAGGTGTCGGGAAATCTTCGCGGAATGGTGGGATTTCCCCGCGAGGAAATGGTCAAGCGCATGGACGCGTTTGCGCTGCGCTCCTTAAAACGCCATCTGGAGGCTCGACAAGCGGATTTGGCGGACATGCTGCAGGTTATTGAGGCAGAGATCCAACGGCGCGAAGCGGCTCCACCGGATGTCAGGGATATTCCTACGGACCCAGCTTAAGCCGTTTAGAGAGGCCGTCCAAGCCACGGCCTCTTTTTTTAGAGCACCATGCCCAACAGTGGCGGACGGGTGTTTCTTTCGATAATCGGCCGGGTGTGCTGACGGTGGATACCCACGTGCCCCTTGGGGACAAACATGCCTCACAGGATTCCTAAGCGAACGGAGGACGGGCGGCCCGTCCTCCGTAAGCTTGGTGTCCCGGTTTAGGAATTGGGGGCCGACGGTGCGCTTGATCCATAGGCGATGTTAAATCCGTCGGTGTCGGAGTCG
>JAKADW010000236.1 GCA_021820165.1 Bacillota bacterium | reverse complement strand
AGTTCCTCCAACGCTGCGCGCTCCTGGCGAATCGCTTCGACCAGTCGAGACCCGGCCTCCAACGGATGGCGACGACGCGAGAGTTTATACCGATGAATCAAGGTTTCTTCGTCCGCCTCGAGAAACACGATCTCGTAGAGGGTGCCCTCTGCGTCAAATTGGTCGAGCACCTGGGCCAATTCCGGAAAGAAGCTCCCTCCCCGGATATCCATGCCTAAGGCGGCCCCGTGCACGTCGGGACTCCGATGGACCAACTCGGCAAATTTGGCCGCGAGCGATGGCGGCAAATTATCCACACAAAAATAGCCTAAATCTTCGAAGGCGCGGATCGCTTCACTACGTCCCGCTCCCGACATTCCGGTAATAATGATAAAGCGCGATGCCATATCTTCCTGCCTTTCTTAGAGAAGGCGATTTTTCATCCATTGTAACCTTTTACCGCCATTTTCCGTTGACAGAGCGACACCAATGGTGTCGAATAATACAGCAATCTATCATGCGAGGGAGAAATCATGGCTCAAACAGACCCCCTGTCGAGACGCCAGCGACATCACGAAAATGTTTTAGAGGACACCGAGGCCTTAGCCCAAAGCCGAGCCGAGCGGACCCGCGCCCGTCGCGAAGAGTCCATGGAGCGTCGCTTTACAGGCGTCTTCTTCGTCGCTGTGGCTGCCACGCTCGTGTATCTGGTCATGAAGACCCCCTGGGGTCTCAACTTAATTCACCACGTCCATCCCTAACGCATAGCGTTCAATGGCTTGGGCGGCCCCATCCTGCTCGATCGTGCCGGTGACGACGTTGGCTTGCTGTTTGACGGCCTCCGGCGCTTGCCCCATGGCCACCCCGAGGCCGGCCCAGGCCAGCATATCCATATCATTTTCCGCATCCCCGATGGCCATCACCTGCGCCTGGGGTACCTGAAGTGCCTCGGCGGCTGCCCGAAGCCCGACCGCCTTGCCCACATCTTGATGGACCAGTTCCAAATAATCCGGCTGCGACTTAAATACCCGGATGGGTGCGTCCTTCAGGTGGGGCTCAAGCTCGCGGCGTACCCGATCCAGCACCTCCGGCTCATCTTGGATGAGCACCTTAATAGGCGGTTCGGGCCATTCCAACATCTCGTCCGCATCTCTCACCCAGGCGGGAATATGATTTTTTTCGATGTAGGCCCGAACCCGCGAATCTTCTCGGGACACCCAGAGTTCCGAGCCCACATAGACTTGTGTCAAAAGTTCCCGATCCAAAGCCCAGCGCACGGCGAGCTTAGCCCCGTCCCCAGGTAAAAGCGTGTGGGCGACAATCTCCCCGCTCGGCATGTTGGCCACCACGGCTCCCTGATAAGCGATTAAGGGGCCGGGCGAGAGCTCCAGCTCCTTCCAAAAGGGTTCGGCCGACTTCACCATCCGGCCAGTGGCTAAAATTACGTGAATGCCCGCCTGCCGCGCGCGCTTGACCGCCGCTTTCAACCGGTCCGAAATACGACCATCCGGCTGCAGCGTGGTCCCATCCAAATCCAAAGCAATTAGTGCGATCGACGACGAACGATCCAATTGACCACCCCCGAAACTACCCCTAATATGACCGACGCTTCCAACGCCGGAATAAACCCATTGACGCGAAACCCCGGCACAATCGCGGACACCAACCATAGCATCAAAGCATTAATCACCCAGCCAAACAACCCCAAAGTGAGAAGCGTTAAAGGCAAGGTGAGAAGCTTCACAATCGGCCGCACGACCAAATTGACCAGGCCCAAAACCACGCTCGCGCCCACCACCGCGCCGATGCTGGCCGCTTCAATCCCCATATGCAGATGGGCCAACACAAAGAGCGTAAGGGCGGTAAAAAACCACAACCAGAGTCGTCTCATGAGGATGCTCCTCCCGTCTTCCGAAGGTGGTTCAAAACTGTCTCGGCAGCGGTGCGGGACATGCCGGGCAGTTTTCCTAACTCCTCCACGCTCGCTTGGGTGATGGCGTTCAAGTCCGGATAGGCTCGTAGGAGCGCCTTCTTGCGCTTCGGCCCAATACCAGGCACATCATCCAACAGCGACTTCAAATTGCGACGCGTGCGCAAATGGCGATGAAAGGTGATGGCAAATCGGTGCGCCTCGTCACGGATGTGCTGCAGCATCTTCAAGGCCGCCGAGTCCCGGTCGAGAATGATGGGGTTGGGCGAATCCGGCTCGAAGAGCCACTCATGCTGCTTAGCGAGGCCAAACATGGGCACCTCCAAGCCCGCCTCGCGCATAGCGCGTACGGCATAACCCAATTGCCCGCGCCCGCCATCAATAATGACTAAGTCGGGCAGGGTCGCGAAGCGCTTCAACTGCGGATTGTCCTCGGCTAATTCCCGGTGCCGAAAACGGCGCGAAATCACCTCATACATGGACTCAAAGTCGTTGGGCCCCTCCACGGTGCGAATTTTAAAGCGCCGGTATTGGGACTTGTCAGGCTTGCCGTCCGTAAATACCACCATCGAGGCCACCGATTCCGTTCCTTGGGTGTTGGAGATGTCGTAGCACTCCATACGATGCGGCAGGTGCTCCAGCCCAAGCGCATGCTGAAGACCCAAAAGCCCTTCATGCACCGTTCTTTCCAGCGATGCTTCTTTTCTGAGCCCCTCATCGCGGGCCATTTCCGCGTTCTTCTTGACCATTGCCAAAAGGGCCGCCTTCTCCCCCCGTTGGGGGACCTTCAGAGCCACGGTCCCTCCTCGGCGGGATTTCAACCACGTGGTCATCTCCCCCTCATCCTCCGGCAAGGCCTCAATCAGAATTTCCGGGGGGATGTCTTGCGCATTGCTGTAATACTGCAAGACGAAAGCGCTCGCAATATCAGCATTAGTGGTGCCTTCCACCCCCGTCAAGGTGAGCGATTCACGCCCCGTCAAGCGGCCCTTGCGCACCCGAAAAATCTGCACAATCGCTTCATCCTCGCGAAGCGCCCAAGCGATCGCATCCAACTCGCGTTCCGATCCGCTGGCCACCTTTTGCGGCTCGCGCACCTCTCGAATGGCCTCCACCTGATTTCGGAGTTCGGCCGCCTTCTCAAATTCCAGCTGATCCGCCGCTTCTTGAAGGCGGCGCACCAACTCTTTTTCCACCTCATCCTGGCGCCCTTCCAAAAACTGCTCGACCTGCTTCATCATGGCGCGGTAGCTCTCTTTATCCACCAGCCCCTGGCAGGGCGCTTGGCAGTGGCCGATATGGTATTCCAGACACGGACGGGCGGCATTTCTAAATTTTTGGTTGGTGCAATTGCGGATGGGAAAAATCTTTCGCAAAAGCCGAATGGTATCCCGCACCGCTTGCGCGCGGGGATAAGGGCCGAAATAGCGGCTGCCATCCTCGGCGGGTTTACGGGCAATCAAGAGCCGGGGAAAATCTTCCTCCCAGCTGAGACGAAGGTAGGGGTAGGCCTTGTCATCCTTCAAGCGAATATTGTAGTGCGGTTTCATTTGCTTGATGAGCGTCGCCTCGAGAATCAGCGCCTCCACTTCCGTGGTGGTGACGATGTATTCGAGATCCTCAACGTGGCGCATCATCGCCCGCACTTTGGGCAGCAACCGGGACGGATCTTGGAAATAGGACCGCACCCGGTTTTTGAGGACGACCGCCTTACCCACATAGAGAACCGTGCCCTCGTGGTCTTTCATGAGATAGACCCCCGGGGCTCCGGGAAGCGAACGTAGCTTTTCCTCCAGTTCCGGACTTCGACTGCTCATCGCCCTATCGCGCCTCCGACAGCATTTGCTGCCGCTCGATGTGCCGCCGTAAATATTCCCCGGTGTAGGATCCACTTTCCCCCATGACAACTTCCGGGGGGCCTTCGGCCACAATTTCGCCCCCCTGGTCACCCCCTTCGGGTCCTAAATCAATAATCCAGTCCGCCGTCTTAATCACATCGAGATTATGCTCAATGACCAACACCGTATCTCCTT
>JAKADW010000235.1 GCA_021820165.1 Bacillota bacterium | reverse complement strand
AAAGTCGCGCTGCCATCCCGAACCCATCCAGACTCCGATGAGGCCAGGTCCGACAAACCAAAGCGCGGCCCTCCATGACACCTGGCCTCGACGGGCATGCATGACCCCACTAAGAATCGCGGTGACCGCGACCGAAACGGCGGTCGTGCCCATCGCCAAACGCACCCGCGTTAACCCCACCAAGGTGGTTAAAATCGGTACCGCCAGAGCCGATCCGCCGCCCCCCACAATGGTCATCAGCCCTCCACTGATGAGGCCTCCCACAATCGCCCAGAGATTTTGACCCACGGTTAAATGCGGCATATGTTGTCCCCCTGCCGCTAGGATCCCCGGCCCAGGACAAAAAATGCGCCAAAACGCCCGTGTTTGTCTGTGAGTGCTTTCGGTACACTAAAGCCTGGGGGTGGGACGACATGAAATCCTGGACCCGAGTCCTAAAAGCGCTGGTCAAGCATATTACGCGTGCCGACACGGCATCTTATAGTGCGGCGCTTGCCTATAATCTCTTATTCGCCCTCTTTCCATTATTGTTGTTCTTGACCGCGTTGTTGGGTTGGCTCCACCTCCCGCGGGTCACCAATTTCTTTACGGGCCCCGCCAAAGTGCTGATTGCTCCGGGGGTGCGGCGCCTCATCCTGAGCGCCGTGAGGGCCGCGCATGAGCATCGTAGTCGGGCTCTCCTGTCGCTGGGAGGGCTAGGCTTCATTTGGGTGATGTCGGGCGCGCTTCGCCAGTTGGTCGATGCTTTAAATCATGCCTACGGGTATACCAAACTAGAACGCCCGATGTGGAAGACGGTGGTACTGAGCTTGGGCCTTGGGGTGGTGCTGGGCCTCCTTCTCACGGTGGCGGAGGCGGCAGTCACGATCGGAGGCGACCTGGTGCGGCTTCTCTCGGCCCATTGGTTCCATCATCTCCCCGCTCCCCGGTTTGTGGCGGTCATTCGCTGGGGTGTCCTTCTCGCGACCATCTGGGCGGTATTATTGATGGTATATAACTGGCTTCCGGACCATCGCTCCCAATTTCGCTGGCTCAGCCCAGGGATGGGCTTGGCCCTGGTGGCCTGGATCCTCGTTTCGTTCGGTTTCGCCTTTTATGCCTCTCACTTCAATCATTACAATCGCACGTATGGGACTCTTGGTGCCGTGATATTGCTTATGTTATATTTATACATTCTATCTTTCATTTTGCTCCTCGGTGCCGTCGTGGACGCCACTTGGTCGGCTACAGGTGAGTTAGGACGGTAATCACTAGTCCCACTAAGGCGCCCACTAAAGCCCCATTGATGCGAATCCACTGCAAATCACGGCCCACATAGAATTCCAGCTTATCAATCCACTCACGTTCATCCATGTCGCTTAAGTTGTTCTTGACGAGATGGCCGATCAGTGAGTGATATCGGGTCACCGTCGATAGCATGAGTCCCTTGACCAACGCATCGATTTGGCCCTGGTACTGAGGTTCTCGACTGAGCCAGTCATGTACCGACTGCCGGGCCCGTTCCAAACTTTCCCCAGCCGTTCCGTTTTTGAGCGCCTCCTGGACGCTATGCTTTGCCCAAATCACCACGCGGACCCATGGCACCTGACCCAATAGACTCATTTTCGCGTCCTCGACCCGGCTTCGCACCCCCGCATCATCCCTGAGGACACGCATCATCCGAACCAGCATCATCTCAAATTGCTCGAACGCCTGCGGGGATTGCAGCCACCGCTTAAGCGACTCTTTGACCGATACGCTCAGTTCATGGTAGTCAACCGTTCCCAATGACTCCAGAAGCCCGAGGAAGAACTTCTGGGTACCAGTTTTGGTGTATTGCTCAATCATTTCTTTCAGGCGCCGCTCCATGTCCTCGGTAAACTCGATCTGATCGAGCGCCAGCACCGCCTGCGTTTGAAGAAAGTTGAACAATTCCCGGTCGCGGCCTGAACGAATGAGCCACTCCAACAGTTTTTGCAGCCCATCGGCCAAGAGTAGGTCCTCCGCTTTGTCCTCCGCAAACCGCGTCAAAAAGGCTGCCAGTCTCTCCTCGGGCAGTTGGGCGACAAAATCAGCGGCGGTCTTGGAGAAAAAGACGCCCACATCAAGAGGCAGCGGCTTTTCCATCCAGCTGAGGATGGCCTCGCTCACGGGAAGACCTTGAATGCGGCGCATTAAGAAGGCTTCCGATAACAACTCGGACTCGACCAGACGAGCAATGGCATCAATTATCCGATCGCGGTTGGCAGAAATAATCGACGTATGAGGGAGCCAGTTGATTCCCAATGGATGACGAAATAAGGCGGTAATCGCGTACCAGTCGGCAATTCCACCGGCCAAACCCGCCAACGACAATCCCAAAAGATAGGGGCCCCATGCCGTGTGGCGAGCCAATAGCGCGGTGACCAACAACACCACCAACGCCAGTAGTGAAATGTTGGCCCATCGTCTTTGCATGGCTTGCCTCCTCACTTCCCCTCATCATACCGCAGCTTGCAACGGCCTTCCTTGCTTTTAAGAGGCCTTGTCCACAGGATACCCGACTTCAGGGCATTCTCTTAAAGGGGGGCCCGGCGGAGCATTTGCCAAATATGCGCGCCCATTCGCGCGACGAATCCCTGTGACAGGGAGGTGGCCACCACCATCACCACTAACATCGTCGGCCGGTTGTCTATCGCGTACAGTCCCATCAAAATTGCCATGCTAAACAGCCGCCCGGCATTGAGACTCATTTCCCGAGAGAGCATGAAGGCCACCCGGCGGTGCTTGACATTGGGATCCCGGTCCATCACGTCTAATGGAATGGCCTCGTTGGGGACGGTAAACCAGGGCATGCTGAACGAGGCTACCACCGCGTAAACAAAGACAAAAATCCAACTCACACCCATCAGAAAGAGAAACAAGGCCCCCGCCGTCATACCTGCCACACCCCACCACATTGACCAGGTGCGCCGGTCGCGGGAGACGATACGGCTCACTAAGAGTGCCCCCGTCATGCGCATCACGGCACTGACACTCGAGTACACCCCAACCACTAATGCGCTATGGGTGGCGATGTACACGAGAAAGACTCCGGCAAGTCCTGTCATAGCCTCCCGCGTTCCGCGCACAGCCAGCGTCTCCATGGCTTCGCGCCAAAGGGGCATGATCCGATGTAGACTAAAGCTCAGGGACAACGGTTCATTCCCGAGCGGCGGACCTTCCGGAATGGAAAAGGAGACGGCGAAGGTGACCGCGTACACGGCCAAGGCCAACGCGAATACCAAGAGGTAACCCTTGAGCCCGTGCATGAGCCCGACAACAGCTCCGCCCATGAGCGGCCCTAAGATGCCGGCCACGCTACCAACCGCTGAATTGATGCTATAAAAGCGAATCCGCTGCTCCGGCTGAACCGTATCGAAGGTCATCAGGTTGGCCCCGAACCAGAAAAATCCCTGTGAAACCCCCTGGAGGAGGCCCAACCACAAGATATAGTGCGAAGCATGATGTAATAGCAGTAGCAAAACCCCATAAAACGCGGCCGTGAGTACCAAACCCCACCGGTAGGGAACCAAAGGCGATGACCGACGAAATACGTAACCCGTGAGGTAGAACACAAAGGATAGCGAAAAGAAATAGGCGCCGTTAAACAACGCCAAATCGGATAGCTTACCCGACACCACAAAGACAAATAAGTTGACAAAAGTGGAGGCAATCGCCCCGGCGGTGGTCGATCCCGCGAATGTCAAAACTAGCCAACGAGTTTCCCGTGTAAGCGGCGAGACCTTTTCTACCACGTTCCTCTTCCTTTCATCCGTCAATGATAGCAAATCTGTTCGCGCTCCCGCCATTGACGCGCTATTTAGCCTTTGCCGCGCGTTGATTTTCGTGGGAAATTCCTCCACAATAGTTGTTAGAACAGATGTAAGCCTTGCAGAATGTGCAGCAGTTGCCACTACAATTTTAGCAACCATAAGTGTTGCCCAATATACTGAGTCAACTAGGTATGAATAGTCAGGAGGAT
>JAKADW010000234.1 GCA_021820165.1 Bacillota bacterium | reverse complement strand
GTCAATCCTTTTTTGAATCGCCAAATTTAGATCCAACCGGGTGGTCCTGTCGAGGGCAAGCCGCTCCCCAGTCGAAAGTGATCCACAAGAAGAGGAAACCAGCCGTGTTTCGCGAATAGTAGAGATAATGTCAGAACTTAGACGTAGGAGAAGGTATTAATGGATTCGGATCGGATTCGGAGATTTTTTCACCATTCGCGTGAATGGGCGCGCGCTACCCGTGGGATTGAGTTGTTTCGTATGGCGTCACAAGAACTTGCGTCTTGCGCTGAAATTGATTCGGGATTTTTTGTCTATCGGCGCCGGGTGTTTACGGACGGCGTGATACCGCAACAAGCCAAGATTTATGCGCCGTGGGGCCGGTTTGAGGGCCATGATAACGAACTACAACTTTTGGTCGATGATGTGGCCTCCCGCCCATCGGTGATGGATCCGATCCAAGAGCGATGGGGGCCGTTAGACGCGGTGTCAGGTAAGCTAAAGGACAAATGGGTAAAGTATGGCATCCGTTCCTTTGGAATTTGGCCTTTGGTTTCGCGTGAACAGCGGATCGGGGTGTTGGCCGCGGGGAGAATCACGTCCACCGCTAAAATCAGTGATGCGACCACTACGGCTCTGCTGGATGGCTGTGCCGCACAAGTGTCGGTGGCATTAGACCTGATCTTAGCCACCCGACTGGCTGAGGATGCCAGTCAAAGAGATTGGTTGACGGGGCTGTGGAACCGTAGAGGGCTCGAAGCCCGGTGGGATGCCTTAGTCCGGGCTGCAAAAGATTCGGGAAAGCCGCTCTTGATTGGTGCCATCGACCTCGACCATTTAAAAATCATCAATGATACCCAGGGGCACCCGGCCGGAGATGCCGCTCTACGTCGGGTCGCACAAATTCTCACCCAAGAGGTTCGAGGCGAGGACTTGGTAGTGCGTTGGGGCGGAGATGAATTTATCGTGGTCACCGTATCATCCTCTACGGATCCCGGGATAATGCATCGATTACAAGAGGTGGTGCGGACTAAAGCTCCTGGCTTATCCATCAGCAGCGGCAGTGCGGTGTGGGGCCGAGACGGAACGACATGGGACCATTGCTATACCGTGGCGGACCAAAGGCTCTATGAAGCCAAGAGACAACGCAGTGGAGCACATCCCATTTCAGAAAATCTGGGCTAAACTAACGAGACGACGAACCTTTCTTATGGGAACCATCGCGACTCTCGAAGGCAGGTCGTCATGGCTTAAACAGATTCCGGTAGGATCCATAACCCTCGCGTACGAGGTCATCCTTAGGAATGAATCGTAGCGAGGCGGAATTCATGCAATAGCGGAGGCCGCCGGATGCCTTGGGACCATCGTTAAAGACGTGCCCCAGATGGGAATTGGCATCACGGCTGCGGACCTCGATGCGTCTCATGCCATGGCTTAGGTCTTGAATCTCCTCGACCTGAGTCGGATCTAATGGCTGTGTAAAGCTTGGCCAGCCGCATCCTGCATCGTATTTATCGAGCGAGGAAAATAGAGGAACCCCGGAGACCACATCCACGTAGATACCTTCCTCAAACGTGTCCCAATACTCGTTCTGAAAGGGTCTTTCGGTGGCGCTGTGTTGTGTAACTTGGAACTGTAGTGGGGTAAGCTTTTTGACTTGATCTTCGTAAGCCACGATATGTGTTCCTCCCCAAGGGCCATATTTTGCTTCAGTATCTGTAGCATACCGCATTGGTGCCCCTTTGGTTACCTTTTGTGGAGGGCAATAAGGGTCTGGCGCAAGGTGTGGGCTGTCGCGAGCGCGCGCGGATCTTTCTGAATCTCGCCCGGACGATTGGCTTCCCCCAGCGCGTAGCCGACGAATGGCATTCGAACAAAGTCGCAAATCCAGTAAAATTGCTGGACCAATGGCAGCGCCTTGAGGTGGGGCTGATCACCGCCGACCAGGGCCAGTGCCGCATGTTTTTGGGCGATTTGTTGGCTAAATGCCAGGTCCTGACGACGCATCACTTCAGACCATCGGTCAATGAAATTCTTCATAAGTCCAGAAAAGCCATACCAATAAACGGGTGAAGCAAAAAGCCAGATATCATAGGCCAAGAGTGCGTGGATTAATCGATCGTAGTCGTCGCTCACCGGATCGAACCCATCGGGATCATGACGCTGGTCATGAATTGGGGTAATGCGATACTGGCGCAACCGAAACCAGGTGGCGGGCAAATCCTGGGTGACGGTCTGGGCAAGTTCTTCGGTGTTTCCGTTATCACGGGAACTCCCGGAAATGATGGCAATGGTCATAGGGATTTCTTCCTCCTCTGATCAAAAATTCTCTGACCCGTGGGCTATCGATGCCCTTCGGATTCGGAAGAATTTCGACGTGAGAAGGCATAAAACCTGCACTGCCTATTAGTGGTAATGGCGGACCTCGGGTCGCGCATCGAGTCGGCGGTCAGTGTCCCCAATCCAAGCCATACTATACTTCCAATAGAGGCGCTCAGCCTCATGAAGGCTCACGTGGATGTTGCAACCGTCCAACATCAACTGCAACTGTGCGGCATTCATCGGGTGGCCTGCCTCCACGACGCGCTGTACAAAATCCATCGAGATTCCCCCTCACTCTGATTTTTTCCCGAAAAATTGGATTCCATACAATAATTCGCAAGATTTAGCGGGGGAATGGGGGTCGCGATCCAAACGAATGCGCCCCGGGGAATAGGATACGCTTTGGGAGAAAAGAATCGCTGGGGCAGAAGAAGTCTAGTATTGCGTAGGAGAATCAATGCCTCTGACATCGGCGTCTCCCGAAATTATTGTATAATGGGTATCCTCGGTCGTTACTGGTGGACTTAACGAGAAAAGAAGTTTTCCTGATTCGGTTCGGGAAGGCGGACCAGGTCCACGCCTGTGGCCTTTACCAGATCAAGGGTTTCGGGGCTATCGTAGGGCCTCACATAGTATATGGTCTTGATGCCCGCTTGCACTAGATTACGAGCGCAATGGCGGCAAGGAAGGTCGGTACAGTAGAGATCTACGCCGGCGGTCTGGATGCCGTAGCGCGCACATTGCAAGAGGGCGTTCAGTTCGGCATGAATGGTACGGACGCAATGTCCATTTTCCATAAGGCAGCCGACCTCGGTACAATGTGCTTGACCAGCCGGGGCCCCGTTATATCCTGTCGCGATCACGCGGTGCTCGCGTACCAACACCGCTCCGACGGCCCGACGGGGGCAGGTCGAACGCGTGGCCGCCAATTGGCTCATCAAGATAAAATATTCGGACCACGAAGACCGGGGATCGTAAGGTTCATGCATGAGATAAGGTTCACTCCGTTTCGGGTGCGACAGATGTTTCTCTTAAGGGTACTCGCCCCGTTTAAATAAATCTAGCGAAAGGAGCGTTCCGGTGCAAAGGATAGCCATTATCGGCCCTTCCGGCAGTGGAAAATCCACGCTAGCACGCGCCCTGGGCCTGCGCTTACGGATCACGGTGGTGCACTTGGATGCGGTGTTTTGGCATAGCGGATGGGTGGGGACCCCACACGATGAATGGTGTGAGATTCAAACTCGCCTCGTGAAGCCGCCGCAGTGGATCATCGATGGTAATTATGGGTCCACGATAGACATTCGGCTGAAGCGGGCAGATACGGTGGTCTTTTTGGACTTTTCACGTCGTTATACGATTCCCCGGGTGGTTCGCCGCCGGATTCACTATCAAGGGAGAACTCGACCCGACCTCGCTCCGGGGTGCCCGGAAAAGATTGACTGGGAGTTCCTGCGCTGGGTTTGGCAATTTCCGCAGCGAGAGAGGCCGACCATTATTCAGCGCCGGGAAGCTCGACCCCCGGGACAAACCTGGATTTGCTTAACCAACCCTCGGGAGGTTCGAGAATTTCTTGACACGGTTTCCGTAACGTGACAAGCATACCCCCACTTCACCGCACCAGGGAATCGAAAGCTATTAACAAAGTAGTTCGGATAGCGCCCTTGAAATTTAACTTCGGTTCAAACTTTCGATA
>JAKADW010000233.1 GCA_021820165.1 Bacillota bacterium | reverse complement strand
GCGGTGCTCAACCATTTGGGCGGCCGCTTCCACTTGTTCAACCTCTCGCACGTCGGCGGGAACCACGAGGGCATCCTTCATCTCCGGCCAGCGCGCCACGACGCGGGACAGCTTCTCGCGGTCGCGGGCCATAAGCGCCAGTTGAAACCCGGCTCGGGCCAAAAAGCCCGCCGTCACTTCCCCAATCCCTTGGGAAGCGCCCGTCACCAGCGCAACCTGGCGGTCCATAAGCCCTCCTTTTCTCCCGAAGCCATCATTCCGGGCTTTATGAGATACTTTTGGTGTCCGTGCTCGAGCTCACGGGCGGTCGGCGAAACCAGGGACCCCGCCCGAAGAAGAGCAACACCCCGTAAACCACGATCCCAATCCAGCAGATATCGAGCCAAGCGGCCCATCCGGCGGCGCTCACCACCAAAAAGGTAATAGCTCCCGCAATGCCGGCCAGTACGTATTGCACGAATGACCATAGCGCCCACCCGGTTCCCTGAAGCGTGGGATGAATATCTTCGAGATTTTCCGAGTAAAGAGCCATCCATGGCCCAAATCCGATCCCCAGCAACACCCCTTGAACCGAGGTATAGAGAATCATGGTCGAGGGAGGTACCGGATGCCCGATGAGGCGAATCCAAAAGAGCATGAAGACCAAGACGCCGATGACTCCGATAAAGGAGAACAGTTTCCGCAGCTGAAGCCAGTCGGACACGAGGCCAACCAGGATCAAGGACCCGAGATTGGCAAGCCAGAAATAGCTGGCAATGGATGCGGCCTCGGCTGCCGGATACTTGAATACGGTGGATAGATAGAGTGGCCCGAAAGCGGTGGTAAAGTAGTAGACCAACAAAAAGAGCACAATCCCGACCGCGAGCGCCCAAATCCGTCCCGACCCATACACCATGCGGGGATTAGCCACCGTCTCTTTGACCTCACGGGCCCGCTGATCTGCCACCTGAGCCTCTTTTTGATCGTGGATAATTTGCGCCCGAAGTCCCGGGCTTAGATCACGAATCAAAAACGCCACCACGAGACTAATGATGAAGCAAAAGCTTCCCATGATGACGAATTGCGATTGCCAGGCATCGTGAAACAAGGGCAGCGTGGCCCCCGCCACACCAGCGGCGAGAAAATTCGCGCCCACCGGGCCGAAGGTCCAAAGTCCGAAGCCAAGGGCCCGCCCGACACGCGGGGTGAAATCGCGGACCAGGCCAGTCGTGGCCGGAAGCACCAGACCAAGAATGATCGCCATGATGAGCCGCACAATGATGAAATCCAGCGTGGTGTGCACCAACACCATCGAAAAGACCGCGATTGAGGTGATGAATGTGCCGATGGAAACAAAGAACGTGCGTCCGTAGCGGTCAAACCGCGCCCCTACCAATAGCGAGACAATCCCCGAAACCACCGTGGTTAGGCCCACAATGAGGCCATAGCCGAGCAGCGTTAACTTCAAATACGGTAGCAGGACCGGGGCTACCGGTGCCAGTTCACCTTCATAGTTGGCGACAATGTTAGCGATAATCACCAACACCAACAGTCCTACTTGGACCCATCCGCGCGGATACGTGTCAATATCACGCCGGGAAAACCAGCGCGCCATGCGCGGAGCTTCAACAGCCATTGTCGTCCCTCCTCATTCAATGGCCCCCACGATGAATACCTGGAAGAAGAGACCGGAGGCATCATCACGCTTATCGGCACCGCGCCCCGCGACGGGAGGCCCGCGGCCCCTTTCCTTTCGGTTCATGACTGCAGCCACTCCTTCAGAGTGCGTTTCATGATCTTTCCCACGGCGTTTCGGGGAAGCGCGTCCACCACCCGAATTTCTTTGGGGACCTTGTACCGAGCTAGAGCACGTGCCACGAAAGCCAGCACCTCGCTCTCCTCCAACATCGCTCCAGGTTTGGCGGTGACAAAGGCCACCGCCTCCTCGCCCAGTCGCTCTGAGAAAGCTCCCACGACTGCCACCTCGGCGATTCCGGGGTGCCGCATCAGGACCTCCTCAACATCGCGCGGATAGATGTTGAAGCCGCCGCGAATGATGACATCCTTCTTCCGATCAACAATGGTGAGGTATCCATCCTCATCGAAAAAACCCACGTCCCCGGTCCGAAGCCAGCCCTCGTTGTCCAGGACCTCGCGGGTCGCCTCAGGCCGCCGAAAATAGCCCGGGCTCACATTGTCTCCGCGCACCCATAGCTCGCCGACGTCCCCCCGGGGCAGGTCACGACCGTCAAAGTCCACAATGCGCGCCTTTACCCCAGGAACCAACACCCCCACCGTGCCGGGCTTTATAGGCATTCCGCGGCGATGGCCACTGACGACCGGCGCGGCTTCCGAAAGCCCGTAACCTTCGAGCACCTCGGCGTGAAATTTCGCCCGAAAGGCTTCAATTAACGGGACAGGACAAGGGGCGGAACCACACGAAACTGTCTCCAAACTAGAAAGGTCGTAGGATATCGCATGCGGACTCACTACCATGGCGTAAAGCATGGCCGGCACCGCGGCAAAGGTTCGCACCCGGTGGCGCTGGATGGCCTCGAACACCTCTTCGACGTCGAATTTACGGAAGATAACGACCGATCCCCCCAACATGGCCGTGACGGTACTGACCGTAAATCCAAAAATATGGGCCAGAGGCAAAACCCCAAGCGTCACGCCCCGATCGCGGTCAGGGCTTGCCTGGATAACTTGCGTCGCATTGGCGTAGAGATTCTTATGCGTAAGCATGACCCCTTTGGGTGCTCCCGTGGTCCCGGAGGTATAGAGAATCACTGCCACGTCGCCGGCTTTAGGATCTGGGCCACTGGCTTTTCGAACCGAAGGGAGCGTACTAAGAGACGGGACAACGGACGTCGGGTCAGCCGACCAGGTCTCGGGAGTGATGTGCGCCTGGTCGGCTGCCGCTAGCACTTTCTGTAGCGAACTCTCGTCCGTAAAGACCGCTCTCGGTTCCGCATCGCGCATAATATGGGCCATCTCCGGCTGACCTAAGAGATACATCACGGGCACCACGACCGCCCCGGCCATCATGGCCCCCTGATACACGAAAAAGACTTCCGCCCGGTTCGGCATCGAGACGAACACTCGGTCGCCCCGCTGAATTCCCTGGGAAATTAATAAGTCCCGAATCCGTTCCGCCTCGTGTAGAGTCTGAACATTGCTGTATGTCTTCGCACCGTCATACAAAAACGCGGACTCCCCAAATTCTCTGATATTGTCCTTTAGCACACGGGTTAGAATCTCCATCGCGACCTCCTCGACTTCTCAGTCGGTCGATCCCCAACAAAAACTTACCATTTAGAAATCAAGAATTATTGTGAACTTTTCTCAGGCAAAATGGCCCCCTCCTCGACAACCTTAGAGAGCCCTCGGCCCGCCAAACTCCTCGCGAACGCGATTTTTTTGGATTTTACCGGTCCCAGTTTTCGGAAGCTCCCGAACGATGCGAAGATCCTTCAGCCGCTTAAAGCCAGCCAGTCGGGCGTTCGTGTCCTTGAGTAGACTTTCGGGATCCACCTCCATCCCCGGCTTCAACGAGACCACGGCCATTGGGACTTCTCCCCACACCGGATCGGGTTTGCCGATGACCGAGGCCTCCGCCACCGCTGGATGGTGATACAGGGCATCTTCTAACTCGACGCTAGCAATATTCTCGCCCCCGGAGATAATGATGTCTTTCTTTCGATCCACAATCCGGATGTAGCCTTCGCCATCAATGACGGCCATATCTCCTGTGTAAAGCCAGCCATTCTTGAGGACCTGGGCCGTTTCGTCCGGTTTGTTCCAGTATCCCGCCATCACCGTATCAGCTCGAACGCGAAGTTCCCCTGGCGTGACACCGTCCCATTCTAGCTCCCGATCCTGATCATCGACCAAGCTGACCTCAACCCCCACAAGGGGAATCCCGGCCGTTCCGCGCCAACCATTAAGCGCTTCTCGAGCCCGGTCCCGAAGGGTCCCCTTGATGGCCGCCGAGGACACCACCGGCGACGTCTCC
>JAKADW010000232.1 GCA_021820165.1 Bacillota bacterium | reverse complement strand
GTCTGGATTATAATGGAGGGCACTACCGTCAAGGAGGAGACCCATGGCATTGGCTCTAAGCGACTTAGACCGCATTATTTCCCTCACCCATCCCGTCCTTCATCCCCACCGTCCCATCGCGGTTCTTGCCCACAAAAAAGTGAGTGCCGACCATGAGTCCTATGAGAGCCGGCTGCTTGCCGTAGGGCCGGGACAGCCAACTCGTTTTCTCACTCAAGGACCTCAAGATGCCCATCCGGTGTTTTCTGGGGACGGCCGACACCTCTGGTTTTCTCGCCAAGTGAAACCTCGTGGCCAGTCGCTTATGCGTCTTCCCTGGGATGGAGGCGAGGCCCGGTCCGTTGGCCCCGTATTCTGGGGCGTGGCCCAAATCCAGCCCATCCCCCATAGCGAAGACGTCTTGGTGCTGGCGAGGAGGCCGGAGCCGCCACCGGAAGACACCGCCTGGCCGCGCCGCTACGATCGGTGGCAATGGCAGGCCGACGGCCAATCCTATTTGTCGGGCCACCCTCTCCGCGTTTGGCGCGTGGATGCCACGGGGACCGTCACCTGTCTTGATGAAAGCCCCTATGACGTCGGTTCGTTGTCTGTGTCGCCAGACGGCCGCTTCGCCGTCTATGAGCGCATAAGGGACGAGGAAGGCGCTCATCTGGCGCGAAACGACGTCTTCCGAATCCCCCTGTCCTCCCCAGGGGAACCCGAGCCGCTCACCCGGGGCCCAGAAAGTTGGTATAGTCCCACTGTTCTCGGGGACGGTCGCGTCGCAGCCTTGGGATCCGGTCGGGAATTCGGTCCGGCAACCATCGCACGTCTTTTCGTCATTAGCCCCGATGTCGAGCCCACGGCCCTTTTGTCCGATCTCGAGGTCGGCGAAGGCATTGGCTCCGACATCCGATTTGGCCCGGAGCCCATCCGGCCACTGGCCTGGGGTGATAGGGGAGTGGTTCTCGCCGCCACCCAACATGGGAGGACCGGTCTCTGGGTGGTCGACAATCACGGGGCTAGGCCGTTGTCTACCCCCGTCCCGGTCGTCGCCCAGTACGCGAGCCGGGGTGAGACGCTCGTGATTGTCGGGGCAAGCCTCACATCGCTCGACGAAGCCTACTGGTACGACGAGGATCAGTGGACGCCGCTCACAGCCTTCAATGACTGGGCCACGGAGAAAATAACCCCCACCGTACTACGGGAGGTTCAACGACCGGACGGCTGGACCATTCCCGCGTACGTTACCGGACTTGAACCGGGTCGCCGGAAGCCCCTTATTCTCTACATCCATGGGGGGCCCCACGGAGCCTATGGAGAAAACGTGCGATACGACACGCAGGTGATGGCCCAACAGGGATATGTGGTGGTACAGGTCAACCCACGGGGCAGTATGGGATACGGCCAGGCCTTCCGAGACGCTGTCCGTGGGGACTGGGGCGGACGCGACATGGAAGATTTATTGGCGCATGTCGACAATCTGGTGGCCGAAGGAATGGCCGATCCCGCGCATCTCTATGTGACAGGAGGATCATACGGAGGCTTCATGACCAGTTGGATCGTCGGCCACAGTGAACGATTTCGCGCCGCTTCCACGGTCGTTCCGGTTACTAACCTGATATCCTTTTTCGGCACCAGCGACATCGGTTGGTGGTTTGGCCCCGGTGAAGTCGGGATCGCCCCGTTTGACGATATCGAGTCGCTCTGGAAAGCTTCACCGCTCGCCTACGCGAAACACGTCACGACTCCGACTCAAGTCGTCGCCGGTGAAGATGACCGCCGCTGTCCTATTGAGCAGGCAGAGCAGTTTTACACCGCATTGAAACACTTCGGCGTGGAAACGGAGTTCTTGCGCTACCCGGGGCCTCATAGCTTCTCGACCCAGGGACGCCCCGACTTGCGCCAAGATCGATTGTCGCGCTTATTCGAATGGTTCAGCCGTTTCTCATCCTAAAGCAGGCCCCCAGGGGCTCGAGCCCTTGGGACTCCCTTTAGGGGCTGTCGGCGTCGGTGCGCCGTGCCAAGACAAAAATGGCCCCAGCGGCCGATTTACCCCATACCCGGGCTATACCGCAGCACCTCCCGGAAACTATCTGTGCCTCCATTTAGGGCGCCATTCGCTCTGAAGGGCGAAGTCGGCCGGGGTATGCGGGGGATTCGGGAATAGTCCTCAGTCAACAGGAAAAGGCCGTCAACAATAAAAGAACCGCAATGATCCTGCGGCGAGATCATTGCGGACTCCCAAGGTGTGGTTGTGGAGAACGTCTCCTATTGCTCCATTTGTTTGGCCAGGAAGCCCGCAGCCGTCTCCGCCAGCTTAATCTCCATATCCCCCATTTTGGCGTCCGGTTCCCGACTGCAAATAATGATCGCCCCGATAG
The DNA here is from genome assembly GCA_021820165.1 of Bacillota bacterium. The sequence goes on along the minus strand of JAKADW010000232.1, from coordinate 1,647 downwards.
GGTCGCCTTCTGCGATGATGGGCGAAATGACTTCGGCTACAAATTTGTCCTCATCATCATCACCAATGACACTTCCCTTGGGGCGATGGTCGCCACGGTTGAAGAAGAGCGTTTTCCGGTCTTCCATGGCCTTTTCGACGAGTGCGCCTAAAGATTTGTTCAAGAACTCCTTCTTTGGTGCGCCCGACACCGCAATGACGGCATCACGATCGGCGATTAAGGCAATGTGGCCAATCGCTTCGTACAGCGAATCCGCATACTCCTTAGCAAAGTCGCCCAGTTCTCCGATTGGGGAGTATTTCTTGAGGATCACCTCACCGTCCCGATCAACGAAGATTTCCAGTGGGTCCCCCTCGCGGATTCTCAGTGTTCGGCGAATTTCTTTTGGGATCACCACACGGCCCAGATCGTCGATTCGGCGGACGATTCCCGTTGCCTTCAAACGAGCGCCCCCTTTCTCTTCGCATCTTCAGAGGTAGTATATCGAGGGGTGAAAGCGTTTATGCGTTTTTTCCAGTTTTACCGAATGGTAGAAGTCAGCCGACAGTAAAACGGCGGACCTTCTGATGTCTCATCAGGCCGACCGCCCACGTGTCAAAAACTTTTTCCTTGGCGGACTGGACCATTTCGGCTTCAATCGCTGGCTCAACGGCACTAAACGGTATCGTCGCCCCCGCTCGAGATGCTTGAACTTCGATGATAGAGTAGCCCAAAGGTCCCTTGACTATACTCATTTGTCCAGGTTTTAGCGTCATCACCGTGCTGAGCCATGACTTGGGCAGCGCTGGCGACGCTCCCAATTGCACCCATCCGCGGCTGCCTCCCTGGGCCGTATAGCGGTCTTGAGAATCACGCTCCGCCAACGCGGCAAAATTCGCACCATGCTTCAACTGCGCGAGAACTCCGTCTGCCTCTGACTTCGTCTTGACACGGATGTCGCGAATGAGGACTTCGGGAGGGGAAACGTAAAAAGCTGGATTCTGGGTGTAGTACCGATAGGCCTCGGCCGTGCTGGGCGAGGAAACGCTGGCGGTGACACGATTAAAGGCGGCCTGCAGAATCACCTGATTTGTCACGTATGACTGGAATTGGCTCGTGGAGATTCCGTTTTGCGAGAGACGCTGGGTCAGAGCGGCGCTCCCCCCGACATTGGAGGTCACGGTCTTTGAAATCAAACGCTGGGCAACGGCCCCGGCAGCCGACCGGGTGGTGACGTGGTGCGCAAGCGCCCAGTTAATGACCGCCTGTTGTTGAACGAGTGTGGAGACTTGGCTTTTGGTGGCTTCAGCGGTCTCATCCAAACGCACGCCTTGAACCACCTGACTAGAAGCGCGAGCGCGATCCACATCTGCTTGGGTAATGCGAGTCCGCCCGACGATCGCCAGGGTCTTTCCCGTGTTATTTACCCCGCATCCGACGAACGCAAGGCTAGCGACGCCGATCGCGGGCCACAACATGTGCTTGGGGCGGTACCGTCCTTCCACCGTCTGAGTCCCCCTTCATGAGCCTTAAGACCGCTTCAGCGGTCTTAAGGAGGTCGAGGGCGGTGGCCTTAAATCCCATCTTAATGCCGAGCTCGGGTGCGCGATTGCTACCCGGCACCAAACGGCCCGGGAACCGGCTGGCCAAACGGCTAATAGCGTCCGG
>JAKADW010000231.1 GCA_021820165.1 Bacillota bacterium | reverse complement strand
CGAATAGAACATCGGATAAAGGTACGTCGATGCATCTGGCCAGGTGCCCTGCCACGCTCCCATCCGGAGGTTGCCCCAGGCATGCTGTGGGTTTTGCACCTTTTCAAGATAGGTTGGCTGCGTAGTGCTTACGATCTTAACCGGGATACCTACTTGCGCCAACTGTTGTTGAATAAATTGGATGACTAATGTCGGATACGAGGGTGACGTCGCAAAAACCAAGGGTTGTCCATGATATCCCGCTTGCTTTAAAAGGCTCTTCGCTTCGCTAGGACTATACGTATAGTTCGGAATACTAGCGTTGTACCCGAACCCAATCGGAGTCAACGTACTATTCACTTGTTTACCGTACCCATCCTCTAACTTACTAATCATAAGAGGAATGTTCAATGCGTGTGTAATGGCCTTACGTACCAACACATTATTGGTAGGTGCCTGATCGGTGTTAAACGCGAGATAGGCGACACGGTCCGTCGGAGTCGTCTTGAGTTGCAGTGTGGTCGACGACTTTATCGTCGATGCTTGGTCCGGAGTAATCGGATAAGCAATATCGGCGACTCCAGATTGCAAATCCGAAACCATCGTAGCCTCGCTGGGGACAGCTCGAAATTCAACCGAGGCAATGGCAGGCTTCTTCCCCCAGTAGTTGGGATTACGAACCAACGTCACCGTGGAACCCTGAACCCACGTCTTTAATTCGTAAGGGCCCGACCCAATCGGATGCAAATTGAAATACGCATTCCCTTTGGCCTGAACATACGACTTCGGCACAATACTTAGCGTGGTTAAATCGCCCAGTAGCACCGGATCCGGTTTCGTCGTAGTAATAGTTACGGTCTGACCGGACGCACTGACTGACTGGACTTCGGAAAAGTTTGGTTCTTGGGGGCTATTGAAAGCCGGATTCAAGATGCGCTGTAAGCTATACACGACATCCGTTGGAGTAAGGGGAGACCCATTGCTGAATTTGATCCCCTTCCGAATGGTAAACTGCCAAACCGTTGGTGACACCGCTTTCCACGATGTGGCCACTTCCGGTAGTATTTGGTCTGTCTGAGGATTGTCCGTTAAAAGTTGGTCAAAGATATTGCGGAATACGAAATACGAGTCGGTATCATATTGCAAACCAGGGTCCAAATTCGATGGAGCAGTGGCAAGATCCACCACCAGTTGCTTCGATGAGGTGCCGTTGGCAGTCGGCGCGGCACCCGACGTATTCCCACATCCTGTCAGCAATACCATTCCCAGCAATCCAGCAAGTCCAGCTCCCGTAACGGTCGACACAGCACGCATTCTCAGGGATCCCCTTTCTGTCCTATAGTTTCATTGAGTAGGGGATGAAATAATTGGTCATACCACCTACCTTTCCCAACCATATCATTGATGATATTATTAGGCAAGCATCACGTTCGTGAATTTTCTACATCACGACCAAGATCCGCGAGATAGAGCCAAAGGAGTCGATTCAGGTGTCATTTGATTTCACGAAAATAGTCGGGGTGTCTTCCCCAATCCACGAAGGTCGATACGTCGTGCGCGGTTTAGATGACACCGTAGAGATATTCCGCGATGAAATCGGCACCCCGCACATTTTTGCCCACGGTATTCATGACGGGTTTTTTGCCCAGGGATTTGTTCAGTCTCAGGATCGGCTATGGCAAATGGAATCCGATCGGCTGAAGGCCTATGGCCGGATGGCGCAAGTTATAGGCGAAAGCGCGCTTATGCACGACCTATTTTGGCGCCGTCTGCATCTCCACGACAGCGCGCGCGCTGATTATCAGGCATCGTCACCCCAGGTCCAAACGATGTTCCAATCCTTTACTGCAGGGGTTAATGCGTTCTTGAAAACAGATCCGTGCATTCCAGAATGCATGTTATTAGGACATACCCCAGCCCCCTGGACCCCATGGGATGCTATCGCGGTCTTCAAATTTCGTCATCTTAATATGGGACGATGGGAACATAAACTTTGGCGCATGCAGATCCTGCAAAGGTTCGGGGCGCAGGCGTTTCCTCTCTTGTTTCCTACTGCCGATCAATATACGTGGCTAAAAAAAGACGCTCAAGAAATAGATGTCCACGCATCTCACATGATTGACCTTTATGCACAACTCCTCGAAAGCGATCCCGACGAAGGAGGTAGCAATAACTGGGTATTGGCGGGGAGTCGTACCGAATCCGGTCATCCCATTATGGCAGGTGATCCGCATCGGGCACTCGATGTCCCCAACGTGTATTATCAAAATCACTTGCGCTGTGATGCCTTCGATGTCATCGGTTTTTCCTTCCCAGGGGTCCCAGGATTCCCTCACTTCGGTCACAATCAGTCTGTTGCCTGGAGCATCACGCACGCAGCCGCAGACACCCAAGACATCTATTTGGAACAATTTAGCGACGACGGACTTTCCTACCTCCGAAATGGACGCTGGATTCGATGTCAAACAGAACCCGATGAGATTGTAGTGCGCGGTCAAGCCAACGTCCCAATACGACTAGTAGACACTAGCGCGGGGCCGATCATCCGGTTTCATGGAAACAAAGGAATCGCCCTCCATGCGGCCACTCTTGCGGAGCGGAATACCACGTGGGAATCCTTGCTCAGCATGTTATCTGCCCAGGACACTCAATCGTTAGATGCAGCCATGGCGCACTGGGTGGACCCTGTCAATAATTTGCTGTATGCCGATACCTCGGGAAATATCGGGTACCGCATGCGTGGCAAACTTCCCACGCGTTCCTTGACCAACGCCTGGCTCCCCGTCGACGCAAGCTCTTCAGAATTTGAATGGACAGGATATGTCCCGTACGCCTCGATGTACACGATTCAAAATCCCAAAGAAGGATATATCGTCACCGCCAATAATCAAGTGGTGGACAATGGTTACCCACATTTCATTGCGTTTGACTTTGCCGCGCCGAGCCGGCGCGATCGCATTGCTCAGCTAATTTCGAGTCGTCAGCGCTGGAATGCCGGACAGATGGTTGAGATTCACGGAGACGTCGTATCCTTGGGAGCGCAAAACACCATACGGTATCTTGAAAGTCACAAGCCGGCTACTAGTGAAGCGGTGTCTCTATGGCGGCGCATCCTCGACTGGAACGGAACGATGGACATGAACCAAGTCGTCCCCACCCTTTATGCCACCGCCAAACGCATCGTTACCACGTCCCTCCTAACCAGCGCGACCAACGATGCATTTCTCAAAGTTTCCGATGGAAGTGCCCCTTTTTCCTGGCAATTTGGTCGGCTAAACGGACATCTTCCCTATCTGCTACAAGATTCCAAGACACCTCAGGCAAACTGGGCTCGAGAAACCAAAGTATGGGAACGTGCCCTAAAACAGGTAGCCATGCAAGCCGCACCCGCGCAGTGGGGAACCCAGCACATTCTGCAGCCCATTCATCCCTTATCCCCAGTCTTTCCTGATATGCAACTCCAACTGAGTCCTGAAGCTATTCCCATGGGCGGTGACGGCGACACGGTCCAGGCAGCCTCGTACGGGCCCAAACGATTTCAAGTGACTGGCATATCCGTTGCTCGTTACGTGTTCGACCTGGGAAATTGGGATAATTCGGGTTGGGTTGTCCCACTCGGAGTAAGTGGCGTTCCACAAAGTACTCACTATACTGATCAAGCAAAGCTATGGGCCGCACACCAATTAGTACCCATGTATTACAGTACGGAATCTATATTGAGCCACGCAACACAAAAGCTGAAATTAGTGGATGAGACGCCTCACCTAGAGCCCTAAAAACCAAAGCACGAGACCTCCGGTTCTTCGTTTATGAAGTCCTTAAAAGGCATGCGCGGTACATTGATAAGGTGTATCCGCCGCCCAAGACTAAAGACTAAGGGGTCGCTTGCAAAAAACTTTGAAGGTGAGCGAAGACCACATCCGCATTTTCGCCAGTGACTATTAGGTCAACAGAATTGCCAAAGGAGACCCCGAGCGACATTACTTCCATAATGCTTTTCGCATTGGCGCTCTTTTCTGCCGCCCGCACCTC
>JAKADW010000230.1 GCA_021820165.1 Bacillota bacterium | reverse complement strand
GATTTGACCCGCATGAACGCGATGGGCCATACGATGGGCTTGTGCTACATCGGCGCTCCACACGGCAGCGACCAGCCCATATTCCGTGGCATTAGCTAACCGCAGCGCATCAGATTCCGATGCAAAAGATGTCACCGAGGCGACCGGTCCAAAGATCTCCTCGTGAAAGACTGGATTGTCGGGAGACACATCTCCTAATATCATTGGCGGCACGAAGTATCCCTGAGATTGCTCCGGGATGGAGCCGGTAAAGATCGAAGCTCCCCCTCTTTGGGCCAAGCCCACATAATGCTCCACCCGTAACTTTTGCTTTTCCGAGATGAGCGGTCCGAGATCTGGATTGGATAACCCAGGCCCGATAGACACGGTGCCTAGTAAGTGATTCAACCGTTCCATCAGCTCGTCCTTCATCCGGTCCTCAACCAAAATACGAGATCCCGCGGAACAAGTTTGTCCCGCATTTTGAAGAAAGGACCGGAGTATAACCGGGACTGCCCGATCTAGATCGGCCCCACGAAACACCACATGGGGAGATTTGCCGCCCAATTCTAAGGTGACGGGCACCACGTGTTGGGCAGCCGCTTTAGCAACCTCACGTCCCACGTCCAGCGATCCGGTAAAGGTGAGATGATTGATCCGAACATGCGCCGCAAGCGGCGCGCCAGTAGACTCACCATCCCCTACCACCACATTGACGACACCCGGGGGAATGCCGACCTCCTGACACAAGGATGCCAATTCCAACACGGAAAGAGAAGCTTCTTCAGCGGGTTTTAACACGACCGTGTTCCCCACACAAAGCGGGGCCGCAATGGCCCGCGCCCCAATTTGCAACGGATAATTCCACGGAATGATATGCGCCACGACACCCAGTGGTTCACGGATCGTGTAGTCTAAAAAGGGTCCGGGAACCGGTATGGTTTCTCCCCCAAGCTTGTCGGCCGCCCCCGCATAAAATTCGAAGTAGCGTGCCGCCACCCGGACATCCGCTTCGGCCTGGGCCAAAGGTTTGCCCGTATCGCGGGACTCTAAGTGAGCCAAACGCGGTAAGTTTTCTAAAATGCGATGCCCCAATTGCGCCAAGAGCCGTCCTCGCTGCATCGCATCCATGCGGGACCACGCCTCAAACGCTCTTTGGGCAGCGTTGACCGCCGTATTAACATCCAGTGCCGAGCCCTCGGGTAACCAAGCCAGCACCGACCCATCTGACGGGTCAAACGTTTCAAACCAGCGCTGCGAGGCCGGCTCAACCCACCCTCCTCCAATAAACTGACGACGATATTGCACCCTCTTTAGCCTCCTCGGGAAACCCCACGTCGAACCGCCAATGCCACCGCATGGGCCGCTAAGGCACCGACCCGTCCCACCTCGTTGGGCTTATCTCCCACTGAACACGCAAACAAGGTATCGCCATCCCATGGCGTATGGACGGGATCGATGGATCGTGCCAACCCATCGTGGCCCATGTGGGCCACCCGGGTTAATTCCGCTTTCGACAATTGTGCGTTAGTCACGATGATTCCAATACTGGTCGAGGTTCCGGCCGAAAATCGGCCGGGGGACAAGGCCCATAAGTGCGTGGTCGATTGGGGGCGTCCCTCGATTCGTGGCCCCGCGATGACGGACCCATCTTCGCCCAGCACACTCCCCACGGCGTTCACGACCACCAATGCGCTCACCAAAAGACCATCTCCAGTTTTTATGGTTACCGCACCTTGGCCACCGGCCATGGCGGCTTCCATCCCCAGGGTCTTGCCGACCGTCGCCCCGGTCCCGGCGCCATGTGGTCCCTCGTCAACTTCTTGTCGCCCCTGGCGGGCCTCTTCTAATGCCCGGAGCCCGTCGGCCACAGTCGGGGCAGTGGGCTCTCCCACCTCCATGTCAAAAATCGCGGCTGCCACCACTATCGGAATCCTAATCGGTCCTACCTCAACCCCTCTTCCCATGCGCTGCAAACCTTGGGCCACACCATCTGCCGTCTGAAGTCCCAGGGCACTGCCACCAGTTAATACCACAGCATCCGGTCCCACAATGGTGTTGGCGGGATCGAGGACAGGGGTTTCGCGCGTAGCCGGAGCCCCGCCTGCCACATCGACACCTCCAACGGTTCCTTGGGGACAAAGGATCACCGTCACGCCCGTTTTCTGATCATCGTGAGTCACTGAGCCCACACCTACGCCGGGGATATCGATTACCCCACCCAAAATTTCGAAGGGTATTGTCATATGTTGCGTCCCCCATCCACATCCAGGATGGTGCCGGTCATCATCCGTGCGCGATCCGACGCTAAGAAACAGACCGCATCCGCGATGTCCCTGGGTTGGGCAAGTCGGCCCAGAGGAACCGTCTGGCGAAAGGATTCCGCAATTAGGGCATCATCGCTACTGGCACTACCGGCCGCCGACTTAAATTGCGGCAACATCGGCGTGTCCGTGGCCACCGGCGACACGGCACAGACTCGAATCCCAAACGGTGCCCATTCGAGAGCCAGTGCCCGCACCAAAGCGATGACCGCCCCTTTGGTGGCGGAGTAGACTTGAATCCCGGGACGCGGCCGTACCCCTGCAGTGGACGCCGTGGCCACAAAGACTCCAGAGCGTTGTTGTTTAAATTGCGTCGCGACGGCTTGGGCTAGTCCAATCACTCCCTCCAGGTTTACCGCCAGAAGTTTATGGATCTCTGTGACCGTCATCTCTTCAATGGGGGTTGCGGGCTGTGCAATTCCTGCATTGGCAAACGCAATATCGATCCGCCCAAACTGCTTTACGGCCTCAGCGACCAGACGCATGTTTTCCGAGAGCACACTCACATCAACAGCGATCGAAAGGGCCTGGCCGCCTGCCCCACGAATATTTCTAGCCACGGCATCGGCTCCGGCCGCATTCACATCGGCCACCACCACGCGAGCACCCGACTCTGCCATCCTCTGGGCCGTGGCGGCCCCAATCCCTGATGCGGCACCTGTAATAATTGCTACGCGATCGGCGAGTTCCTGCACTATTCCTCAACTCCTGTCGTATGAGAGAAAAAGCGGTAGGCCGCGTCGGCATAGATATGCGCCATGTCATGCAATTGCTGAAAACTTACCCACTCGTCCCGTTGATGCGGCACATATCGGTTGCCGGCTCCCGTGGTTACAATGGGAATCCCCGCGTTCCAGAGCCAGGTCCCATCGGTGGCCCCGGGCACCCCGCTATAAACCACCGGTTTTTGTAACCGGTGCGCTACCGCGCCGGCTACGGCTTTGACTATCGGGTCATCACGGTTGGTATCCGTTACCGGTCGGTCATCCAGTACGTGAAGCGTGGCCTGGAATTCTCCCGCGTTGATGCTTTCTTCTAGTCGCTCACGTAAGGTAGCCGTATAGCCCGCCAACTCCCGATTGGCTTCTAAGACCACCCGATCTAAAGCATCCCGTAACCGTTCAGTAAGTTCATGATGGGATTGCCCCACCACGGTGCGGATATCCAGACTGACGGCCGCGGAATCCGGCATCACGTTGAAACCGGAAGGCCCTTTGATGGGAGCCTGGATCTCCGTCGGCGTAATGCTGGGCCATCCTAAATAACGGTCGAACCCCAATCGATCTTGTTCCTGTCTTTCGGTTTCCTCCACGGCCAAGAGAAACCGGGCCATCACCCGCAACGGATTATTCCCGGTCAAGGGCATCGCCCCGTGAGCCATCTTGCCACGAATTTCGACCCGGATCCGCAAGGCTCCTTTTTGCCGGATTGAGATTTGAGCATCTTCAGGCTCGCAGCAGATTGCCGCGGCTATATCCCGCATTCTTCCTGACGCGATGTAATGCCGGATCCCGGTCATCATGCCTTCCTCATCAATGGGGATTAAGAGTTGGATGCTTCCCGAAAAGGCACCCTTCACCGTGTGCGCTAAGTCCCGAAGACCAACGTAGGCGGCGACCAAGTTCCCCTTGGTATCGGCCGTTCCGCGACCGTAGAGGCGGTCCCCTTCTTGGGTGAGTTGAAATGGCGGCCGTGTCCATTGTCCGACGTCACCG
>JAKADW010000229.1 GCA_021820165.1 Bacillota bacterium | reverse complement strand
CGGCCTATCAAATCAAAGGTAGTACGGAAGAACGCATAGAGGCATTGAAAATATCATCGGTGACCGAATAGCCACTCTTTAGAAGACTGTGAATCCCACCTGGCTTATGGTGGCGTCAACCTTGGAATTAGGAGAGTGACAGGACTCCCGACGTAGTGAGCAGAAACCTTACAAGGCGCACGTGATATCACGCACGCCTTAAGCATCGACGTCTCTACTCGTGAGCGAAAGAGAATTGCGCCCTGTCGTGCACCCACGCCGCGTTGATCATCCAGGCCGTCACGACCAGCTCCCATGGCGCCATCTCAGCGTACTCTTGAGGAATCTGCTCGGCATTGCTACGCATCCAGGTCTGTGTCGCTTTGGGATTATTCGCGACGTGGGGTGTATCACGAGTCGTCATGTCGACCCCACATCCGTAGTCGACCGTCGAATCGTATTGAATTTTAATCAGATAGACGATGTCCATTTCTAGACCTCCCTGGCCACCTTAACAATCGCTAATAATTTACGGCTGCGCGGGGGGTGTGGACGTGGGCACGGGACACGTGCGGATACCGAACAGACGGTAAACACCACAGCGCCCGGTTAACCCTGTGATGAGGGCAATTGCGGCCACAATCCCCAAAATCCACGTGCCAACAGTTCTCCCAACATGGAATAGGGCGAGAAGCCCTAAAATCACGCCAACGACCACACGGATAATGCGATCCGTACGACTCTCATTAATGCTCATGCTCGATCTTCTCCTTCATCCACAAGATGGTAGTACTGCAAAATACTCCTATCACAAGGGTATCGTGCCATAAAATAGTTGTCAAGAGTTTACGACAACTTTTAAAGAGGACTGCCCCGAGGGATGTAGCGCCTGGATGGTCTTGGCGAAAGAAATGCGGAAGGGCCCGCGGACGAATCAGTCCGATGCGCACGGAATTTTCTTCTCCAGCATTCAATCCCATAGGTCGGACGAGAAACGTCCTCCAGTTGAATCAGGCGCTATACGTCATGTTCCCGGCCAGAACGCCCTTTATTGCGATTGGTTTTCAGCGAGAACGTGGCAACGCCATATCATGTCTTTCCGCAGATACTCTTTCCAATAGGATGATAGGGCGATCAAGCGATGGGTGCGGACGGATGGATTAGTGGTCGTGACACCTATCGAAAGATTGCGAAGAAAGCCCCTTAGATCTTTGTCGATTGCCGTAGGCAGATCCAACACCGGAAGGAGGGTATTGACACCTGTGATGATTACCTCCCAATTTCGTTCCCAGTCTGGCAAAAAATTTTCATGCACGGTCTCATCTAGCGACTGAAAAAACCAAATGGCAAACTTTGTGGAATCCACGGACTCGATGAATCGCTCTACAGCGCTCTCATCTGACGGCAGGGTCGTCAGCCATTTGAGATCGACTTCGGACTCAATTTCTTGCACGGTCATTGCGTCATCTCCTAGTTGTTTGCGATCGCAATGTTTAGGATAGAAACCTTGCCCACGGCCAATGGCCGCAATTTAAGGTGGGTGACTGTCGTAAGCCCATCATAATTAGAAGTATCTGCACGCGCGTGACGAATGTCACGGATGTGGGAGAATCGGGACGTTCTAATGGATTGGGAGTTGTCGCGAGAACATTCATGCGAGGAGGATGCCGGATGAGTAATGGAGAAGTTGCAGAGGCAATGATGAACCATCATGCGCAGATGATTGGGGAACTGAAGCAAGTAGTGTCGGCCATTACCTCGAATCTTGTCGCGTGGGACGAAGGCCGAGATAAGGTGGTTGATTATCTCCGCATCGAGATCTTACCGCATGCGGCGGCGGAAGAATCTACGGTGTATCGGATAGGGGCTCAATACGAGCGATTGACGGCTCTGATCGACTCGATGGTGTTCGAACATGCTATCATACGGGGGATGATGGAGGCGCTGCATTTATCGTCAACACGAGAGGAATGTATCGTTTTGGCCGCCGAAGCACTAAAATTATTCTCCGTTCATGCAGAGAAAGAAAATCGATTTATTATTGCGGATTTAGCACCCCGTGCCGAGGTTGATCTCGGGACGATGTTGCGCAATATGCGGCACAGTTTGGTGCATTAAACCAGCCATCGTCGGAAAGGAAGCGCTATGCGCTAGCGGACGTGTTTTCGGGGGCAGAGGCCGTTCGTTCATTGTGCCGCAATCTGGTCCTGCCGATGGTCCTGTGACCACCGATATTTTGCCAGCGGAGAGCATTCCATCCTCGCGTCCCACTTTAAATATCTGGTTTGGGCTACAATTGAGCCCACTGAGAAGATTAAGCCGATGTTGTGATTAGGGTCACCGAGTTTTGCTACAAACTGCGGTAAAGTCCAGACGACAGGAGGTGTTCAGGGTGATTCGAATGGATTCGTTGGAGTGGGCGCGTGATGCATGGGAAGTGCGGTCTCGAATTTATGAGGGCATCTACCTACCCGACTACCCGGTCCGCATTACGCATCTGGCGTACACGGACAATTGGGAAGTGCAAGAGGCATTGAAAACGATAGTGCGGAGCTTATTGAAGCAACATATGCGTCGCGGAGCAATTCCCCCGCATGCCATGGTGATGGATTGGGCCCGCGCAGACAGAATTTGTCAGGGAGGTGCGACCGATATGCAAAGAGCATGCCGTGTTGTCGCTAACACGAACTTACGAGAAGCCGGCAATGCCATTTCAAGCCATTTTTGAGGGTCCCTAGGATTAGCGTGGCCGACCTATAAAATGCATCCTTCGAGCAATTTTTGCCGTCGTTTCGTTTAGGTGGCATGCAAAAATACCTTTCATGATTGAGATTGTGGCCGGATGACGTAGTTCCACTCCCCGTGAACCGGAGAAGGCTTGGAGTTCGACTGTGAACCGCCTCCCCGATGGCTGATACTCTACCCTCCGTCGGAGATGGGGTACGGGGCCGTAGCCCAATGCTGTCAGGTTAAGGAAAATGGCAAAAAACCGGAGAACTGCGATGTCCCCAGATCCGACGCGGATGAATCCGCGAAGTCTCATCCATTAGGCCCGGCTCTCATCGGAATAATCTTTTTCGTCGCCGGAGGAAATCTCAGGAATTTGGCCGATCCATGGCGAACTCTTTCGCATGGCCAATGACGACTCCCGATCTCAGACGGCTCGGGCACTGCCCGAGCGTGATCGCCCGGGGACCCACGGGGAAACGCTCCGGCTGATCGCGATCAAGACCGCACGGCTTAGTTCCCGAATCGCCCAATATCTCCAGAGTAGGGACTTTGCGGATCAGGCCCGAACACGGGCGCAAGCGTTTACACGTCGTCGCAAAGTGGGCCTGGTCGGCGTCGTGTCGATTATACTCAATCTGGTGCGTAGAACGACCCAAGTGGAATTGGATGCGTTTTTGGAGCACGTTCAGCCGGGAGGCGAAGCCATGACCTATACCAAACAGTCCTTCGCGGAAGCGCTATCGGATTAATCGAAACGTTTTGGTGGGCACCATCAAAAATCGGCTGATCAAAGCCCTCCTAGAACCCGATGGTGCCCAACGAGATCGAGCGTTTCAACGCGTCGTGCGGCAGATCCAACGGGCCTTAATCCCCGTTCGACGGGGCCGTACGGCCCCGCGTTACAAGGGCAAAACCGCCAATAAGTACGCGCAACATCGACGGCGTAGCCTCTAACATTCTACCCATCGCCCCGTGTTGGAATATCGCAGGTCCTCCGATCACACCATCTGAACTGATCGTCACGGATCGGCGCATGCCTGCTTCGTGCCCGATCCATTACAGCCTAGTGCCATGGCCCACGTCACGGAGAGAGCCCCATACCGAAAACCACGTAGACCGTACTGCGAAAAACTCCACGCGCCGCGCACGCGGCAATGAAATTAGCTGGGCAATTTAACCACTTCTTCGTTAACCTGACAGCATTGGTCTGGCGCCGGGTCCGCACACCAGTACCCCGCATCCGGCGCACCCCATCTACCCGTATTTGTTGAAAAACGTGACGGCGGGGTACCCCAATCACGTGTGGGGCATC
>JAKADW010000228.1 GCA_021820165.1 Bacillota bacterium | reverse complement strand
GTGCACACAATTTGCGCAGAGTGGCGATGTTGAACCCACCAGCCCACAAAAACAAATGAGCGACAGGAGCTTCGCCTGCACCGCCCCCTCTGCCACCAACCCGGAAACAATGGCTACCCCGACGACGACCACCATGGCCACCCCACTCATGGGCCGAATCCACCGTCCCACGACGACCCCAATCACGCTGGCCGATCCCGCCAAGAGGAGCGCGAGTACGTCTCTCAACGGATCACCACATTCACCAGCCGTCCCGGAATGGCAATGACCTTAGCAACCTCGCGTCCCTCCAGGTGGCTTGCCAGCCGCGCGTCTGCCATGACCAGGGCAGTCAATCCATCAGCGTTCAATTCTGCGGGCACGACCATCTTGAATCGAATCTTGCCGTTGACCTGCACCGCAATCTCGGTTTCTGGGTCGACCAGGAGGGCCCGGTCATACGTGGGCCAGACCGCTCCGTGGACACTTTGATCGTGCCCTAGCTCATGCCAGAGCTCCTCGGCCAGGTGGGGCGCAAAAGGCGCTAACAGAAGCACGAGGGTTTCCAGCCCGTTATACCGAGCCTCAGCCCCCATCCGGTCCCAGTGCTGATACAAACCGTTAGTGTACTCCATCAGCGCGCTGACCGCCGTATTGAAGGCTCTTCGCTCCAAATCCTCCGTCACCTTATGCACGGTGCGCGCCCGAATGCGATAAATCTCGTCATCGGCCCCAGAGGTCGGGGGCCCTTGTCGGTCGCGCTGAACGACCAGACGATATACCCGCTGCAAAAAGCGGTATGCCCCTTCAACCCCCTGCTCTGACCACTCGAAATCCTTTTCCGGCGGGGCCGCGAACAGAATAAAGACGCGCGTGGCGTCAGAACCCCACTCGGCCATGATCGACTCCGGGCTCAGGGTGTTTCCTTTCGACTTGGACATCTTGGCTCCACGGTAGACCACCATGCCCTGAGAGAGAAGCCGCTTAAACGGTTCGTTGACCGGCACCAGCCCGGCATCGTAAAGCACCTTGGTAAAGAACCTGGAATAGAGCAAGTGCAAAACAGCGTGCTCTTTGCCACCCACGTATTCGTCAACCGGCATCCAGTAAGCCGCCTCGTTCGGATCGAAGGGTTTGGTGCTGGACGGCGAGGTATAGCGGTAATAATACCAACTCGAGTCGACAAACGTATCCATGGTATCGGTCTCTCTCTGGGCCGATCCGCCGCATCGCGGGCACGATGTCTCGACCCATTCGGCCAGTTGGGCCAGAGGCGATTGGCCGCGCCCAGTGAACTTGGCGTTCTCCGGCAAAAGGACGGGAAGATCGGCCACCGGCACCGGGACGGGTCCACACTTAGGGCAATGCACTATCGGTATGGGAGCCCCCCAATAGCGTTGGCGGGAAATCAGCCAGTCGCGCATGCGGTAGGTGATTCTTGAACCACCCCGCCCTTGTTCCGCGAGGCTCTCGGCAATCTTGACTTTGGCCAACCCGTTGTCCATCCCAGAAAATTGGTCCGAATCGACTAGGCGCCCCGGACCCGTGTAGGCGTCGTCCAAGGGTCCATCGGAAGCATCGAGCGGTTGGATAACCGATTTTATCGGCAGGTCATATTTCTTGGCAAATCGATAGTCCCGCTGATCGTGGGCTGGCACCCCCATCACCGCGCCGGTGCCATAGTCTCCTAGCACGTAATTTCCCACCCAGATCGGCACGGCAGCCTCCGTCAAGGGATGCTCAGCGTAGGCCCCAGTGAACATTCCCCGTTTCTCGCTGTTTTCCGCCGTACGCTCGATATCGCTCGCCACCCGTTGCTCGGCGACAAAACGGCGCACCGCCTCCGCCTCCGGGCGCCCCTCAATAAGAGCCTCCACCATTGGGTGCTCGGGTGCCAAAACCACATAGGTCGCTCCGAAAAGCGTGTCCGGTCGCGTAGTGAATACGGTGATCCGGCCATCGATCTCGGGCACGGGAAAGATGACTTCGGCGCCGACACTCTTGCCGATCCAGTTGCGTTGCTGGGTGACAATTTCATTAGGCCAGTCCAGACCATCGAGATCTTGCAGCAAAGAATCGGCATACTCGGTGATGCGAAAATACCACTGGGTTAAATCCCGTTTGATCACTTTGGCTTCGCACCGCCAGCACAATCCCTCTTCGACTTGTTCATTGGCCAGAACCGTTTCGCAGGACGGACACCAATTGACGGCACCCGCCTTCTGATAAGCCAGGCCCCGTTCATAAAAGAGCAGGAATAGCTCCTGGGTATAACGATAATATTCGGGCTCCGACGTAGTGACCTCGTGGGTCCAGTCAAACGACAGGCCCATTTGACGCATTTGGCTCTTCATATAGGCGATATTGGCTAGAGTAGAGACGCGTGGCGGCACCCCGCTCTTTATTGCGGCATTCTCCGCGGGCAAGCCGAAGGCATCCCACCCCATCGGATGCAGTACACGATGACCGGTCATGCGACGATAGCGGGCAATGATGTCTCCCAAAGTGTATACCCGTACGTGCCCCATGTGCAGATGGCCCGAAGGATAGGGGAACTGCTCCAAACAGTAAAATTTGGGACGCTCGTCCATCGCACCCGTGGCGTATTGGTCTTGTCGCTCCCACTCCAGTTGCCAACGTTTCTCAACCGCCTTGACATCGTACCGATCCGGGCGTTGAGCGCGCACTAGGGCATCGCTCTCGATTTGCATGCTGGCCTCGCTCTCCTTGAACAATACTTTTTGATTGGTCGCCGATGCGATTCCGAAACCGACTCAGCGCGGGACTTTCCTTCCGAGCGGAAACGCCAAAAGAAAACGCCCCTAAACCCTAGGGACGGAAGAACCGCGGTACCACCCTGATTGGTGACCACCCTTGAAGGGTCACCCGCTCCATGTGGCTGTATGGGGCCACCCCCTCGTGTCTCCACGGCGAGTTCAGCCAATTTTCGGTTCGGCTCGCACTAACCGCCGAATCTCTGATCCGTTCGATTGGCCTAATGTTCCGCTTCTTCGACGTTACCGTGCTATCGATCTATACCCTTTTATTGTATGCAGGACCCAAAAAAAAGCAAATGGGTCAGACCTATATCCGAATTTGCGCCTTTTCCTCCGGCCTTCGACGGCAATCGAACTCAGCGGGAAGACTAATAGGGCAGTCCGAGTCCTCCGTCGACGGCCACGACGGCGCCGCTGACATACGATGCTCGTTCACTTAAAAGAAAACGAATAACTTCGGCGACTTCCTCCGGACGGCCAAGACGTCCCAACGCCGCCCGGCGCGCTACGGCGTGGGCTACGGCCGCATTCTGCGGGCCGGTTCCGGAGGCGAGGGCACCGGGCGCCACCGCGTTGACGCGGACGCCGCGATTCCCCCATTCTACTGCCAAATGCCTTGCCAAGCCCTCCAACCCCGCCTTGCTTGCCCCATAGGCGGCGGCTAGGCCTCTTTGGGCGACCATCCTTGCATCCACACTGCTAACCAGAACTACGCTCGCCCCCGAGGCCAAAGAGGGAGCGGCGACTTTAAGAACCGCCCTGGCCGCGTTTAGATTGACGGCGAAGGTATCGCCCCACTCCGCCGTCGTCGTGGATTCAAAGCGGTCGCTAAATATGACCCCGGCGAGATGGACCACCCCGTGAATGGTGTCGATCTGTCTTTGTTGGAGCGTTTGTTCCAACAGTTTCACCACCTCGTCTGTGGGTCGCCGCAAGTCCACCGTCACCCAATCCACATCTTTGTCGGCATCGTCCATCGTATGCATAGGTCGCCGCGTGGTGCTAATAATACGCCAGGGACTTTCTTCCTGACGAACAAGGCTTTCCACTAAGGCTCTACCAATCTCAGATCTGAGACCGGTTGCCAGTAGAACTCTAGGTGCCGTAAGATGCATAGGTATCCCCCTTTGGACGAGACTGGTATCATACGTAAGTATAGAATAGATAACAAAGCGCGTGTGTGTTGCCCACGGCTACGATGAAAGGATGACAAGCAGTATGCCGGAATCGACTTTCCGCTTTAGCCCTCGTGCCAACCAAGCGCACCAAATCCGGTGGAGGCCTTACGGCA
>JAKADW010000227.1 GCA_021820165.1 Bacillota bacterium | reverse complement strand
GGCTGCGGGTAGACGATGTGCGTGATGCCCCGGACCGCCCCGACCGAGAATTTGTCTTTATTGCCACTCCCAATGCATGACCTCTCAGGAGACTTGCCAAGTCGCCAGCCACCCACTGACAGCAATAGTTCATGAACCTAATCAGGTACTTTCGGGGGCGTATATGCACTGAGTTTTTGACTCGACCTCGGCTGTCGGTTCGCTAAAACATGGTATCAGTCGCTCCCCGATAGCTCGTTCGGCTCGAACTTTCGGGGCGCCACGCGGTGGTCGTCTAACCGAAAGGCGCGTATTCCGGGCACCATAAGCGCTGCGACAACCGTGGCGGCCATCAATCCCGCGGCTAGCCCGAACGTCATATGGGGTCCCAGGGCATCGCCTACGAGACCGACCCCGCCGAAGGTAATGGGAATGGCGAAGCTCGACATCATCATCGTGAGGGAAGTCACCCGTCCCAACAACTCTTGGGGGACGATGGTCTGCATCATGGTCTCGCCTGGGGCATTGGCGGTCGCTAGACCGACACCGAGCACGAAATTTCCAACATCGGCCACCAGGGTATTCGGCGACAGAGTTACCCCCAACAGGCCCGCCATTTCCATGGCGAGCGCACAGACCATGGTGAGCCCCATCCGATTGATCGTCAACATGCCGATGATAATCCCCCCGGCGACGATACCCATCCCGATGGCGGCGTCGAAAAGCCCCAACGACGCGGCGCTCGCATGAAAGGTCTGACGGATCAGCATGGGGGGGAGGACGTTGGAGGGCCCCAGCGCAATGTTGCTGACCATCCCGATAATCCCCATGACCAGCAGTACGGGACGCTGTTTCATCCAGTGCCAGGCAACCCGCGCGCTTTGGGTCCTCTCGGATGCTCGGGGAGGGCTGAGGTGTTTTGAGGGCGATCTGGGGGATCGCATGCGGGCGACAAACACCGCGGCGGCAAGAAAGGTGATCAGATCCAGACCCATGGACGGTGCAGCCCCCCATACGGCAACGGCCACCCCTCCAACCGACGCCCCGACAATGCGGGCGAGTTGTCGGGAGGAATGAAAGAGTGCATGGGTCGTTAAGAGGTCTTCCTGTGGGACGATGTCAGGAAAGATCGCGGCGCGAGCCGGATTGTAAAGGGTTGCGGCGACGCCCATTAAAACGGTAGCTACGTATACCGGCCAGACCTCGGTCATGCGGGCAGCGACGGCCAGCGCAAGAGCCCCGGCGCACACAGCCGATGCGACATTGCCCCAGACCATGATGCGTTGCCGATTGTACCGGTCGGCGAGAACGCCGAACCACGCGCCAAGTGCCACTTGGGGAACGAAGTTAGCCACGGCGACCAATCCCGTCGCGAGTCCTGATCCCGTGCGGACGAACACGTACCACATCAGTGCAATGCTGAATAGATTGGATCCCAAGGCGGATATCGTTTCGCCAAGCCATAGGCGGCGCACGTCGGGATAGGTCTTAAGAATGCGCCCAAAGGCATTCGGTTTCATCGGGCTCCTCCTTTAATTGATCGTCGGTTTCAACCTGTCGAGACACCCCCGTTGTTTGTTGCCTGTCTTCTAAATCGTTCGACGAGCGTCGAACATTCAACCGAAAAAAATTCGCGGGTGGGCGCCGTCGTGAGGGAGGCCATGAGGGTCGCCAACCGATCGCGGTTCAGTTCGTACGAGACGCGGTTCTCCTGCCGGGTTGGCACGATAATGCCGATGGTGGCCAGCTGCGCCAAGTGGTGAGAAATCGTAGAGCTTGAAAGATTCAATCGCTGAGCCAGTTCGTAACCAAAGTAGGCCCCGGTGCCGAGGGTTTTGATGATTTTAACTCGGGTGTCGTCCGCGATGACCTTCAGAAACTCGCTGAGTTCATCGGCGCCGATCTCCCACCATGATCGAAATTCAGTCCCGTAGAGCGTCACAAAGAGGCCCCCCTCATCCGCGCTTGAGGAGAGTGAGTCGACATGGTAAAAGACGGACGGCGCCAGGACGACGGTGGTGTGGGCATCCTCGACGGGGTGACCCGCCATGTACGGGAAGTAATCGACGAGGTCCCGGCGCGTGTGAATGCGCGCTCGGATAAGGTCGGCGCTGTCCGACTCGATCTGCGCCAGACGCTCCCAATCCCGCGTAAAGTAGCGGTCGTTGCATTGGGCAACGAGGCGCCCGAATCGCTCTTTTGTACGATCCGCGTTGAGGTACAGGTAGGCTAGCTTCCACCGTTCCGTCGGGGGCAGGTTGGTTTGATTGATGTAGTCGCGTACATCATCTGGACTCGCCACATTGACGCGGCGGTTCGGCGCATACCCGGTACACAGGAACTCGGCAAAGAGGTCGTGCGCCGGGGTCTGGTCTATTTGGGCTAGAAAATCCCGTACGGACCGCCAGGAGTCGGTTTGCCATGCGAATCGGACCATGGCCAGACCCAAGAAGCTCTCAAAGTCAAAAAAGGTTTGGAGATCCTCCCGATCCGAATCGGACAGGTCCTGGCGCACGCGCTCCACCCAGAGATCGAGATCGAACTCGGCCATGCTGACGGCGGACTCCTGCCGCGTTAGGTGTTCGTGGCATTGTAGTCGAAACATGGAAGCTATGAGCTCGAACACCGGGGACCGAACCAGATGCACATCACGAAGCAGTTCCATGAGATCGTCTCCTAACGTTTGGCTGAGCCCAGTGTAGCCCCAAATTCGATGAGCGTCAAATGTGTGATTTCATGAGGATGGAACTGGTGCACGGATAGTTCACACAGCTAATCCGTGATCAGGGCCGCATGTTGCGGAGCGAAACGAGGCCAAATCAAACCGTGTTCGGGGTATAACGCTGGGGGTTCAGTGCGTTGAGTCCTCAGAGCTTACCGCATCATATAGTTAAGACGGGAGCGGCTATATGCGGACTCTTAGGTGGTGGACCGTCCTGGGGAATGGCCATCTATCCGTGGCGGTCGTCGCCGCGGGTTGTGGCTCTCACGGGCAGCGTGGTCTTGCCAATATGCGGGAATCATGTGGCATCGCGTCACCTATGTGGCGAGCAAAGCTTACTTGCGGAATCCAGGAAGAAAGCTGGGGTCATGGGCTAACTTTGCCATGTCGGACTACGACCTATTCGCTGTTCCCGGTGAACATCCGTCGTATGCCATATGTCTCCAGACTAGTAAGTGGTACTTATTGCTGACCGCGAAGTAATAGTCCTCTGCGAAGAATTAGTTCACGCAGCAAATAACCGGCATTCGGGGAGGGAAGTCCCACAAGAATGCTGGCTCAATCAGGTTTCGGCCGTTCGTCGGCCCTGGCAGTAGTAGTGGGGCCTATCCTGACAGTATAGTTAGCGAATGCTTACCGGAATGACAAGGGTGGTGGCATGTCTGCGAACCGTCATCGTACGCGCCGATCACCCCCAACGGAGATGGGTGCTATCGCGGAACAACCTTTGCTAGACATGGCCGGGAACTGGATCCGAGTTCCGCCTGGCGCGATAGTGATTCGGGGCGCCGCGTGTATAGTAACCTTGAACTGCTAGGACCCCAGCGATAACGTTGTTAATGTATTCCACAAGCCAACCCCGCTATGCTAAAGTCCGATGGAGTTTGCATTTACGGAAGAAGTAGTTGAAGATTCGAGTACGCGTTGGTGTGTGTCCAGTACCCATTAAAGCTAACATGATGGGGCTACCCAGAGAGCGCATTTACCTTTCTTTTCGAGGAGGAGCAGGTCCGTGAAATCGATATTCGTGAGCGAATATTATCACTTTTGTCCAACCGTGAGGGGGTCGGTCGTGGTCTATAGTCGACATCCAACGGTCGCGAGGGGATTGATGCGTACACACCTGCTTCCGGATAGCGTGGCCGAGCCTGCCGAAGAATCCTGTGAGTCGGCTGAACTACATGGATATGCCACGAACACCCCTCAAGGGGGAGCTGGAGGATTGTGATGAACCGGAACCTATACCAATTAGATCGCCACGATATCGATGCCCTGATTCGTCTATCGGCTTCGGTGGGGTGGGATTACGATGCCGCGGAGGTCAACACGTTGCTGACAGCCGGATGCCTATTTGGTCATAA